>JBBRDD010000117.1:0-15164 GCA_038204235.1 Desulfobulbales bacterium | reverse complement strand
TTTTGGTGCGCACAGGATTGAAGGGATAGGCGACAAGCATATCCCCTGGATTCACAACGCAAAAAACACCGATTTTGTCATTGCCATGGATGACAATGTGCCGATCAATCTTATCCGTCTCTTTAATGAACCGGCGGGTCGGGAGCTGTTAAAAAACAAGGGCGTGGCGGCAGATATTGTCGATAATCTCGATCTGCTCGGTATCTCCGGGGCGTCAAATATTGCCTCGGCCATCAAGTTTGCCCGGTACAATGAGCTGACGGAAAAAGATATCGTCGTCACGGTGCTTACCGACTCGATGGACCTCTATAAAAGCAGGCTTGACGAACTGACTGCCGAGTGCGGCAGCTTTACGGCAACCGATGCTGAAGTCGTGTACCAGCGGGATCTTATCGGGCTGACCATGGACAGCATGGAAGAGTTGACCTATTACGGTAAAAAACGGATCCATAACCTGAAATATTACACCTGGGTAGAGCAGCAGGGCAAGACCTACGCAGAAATCCAGGAACAATGGTACAATGAGTCGTACTGGAGCTCGATCGTTGATAAAACCGATGAGATAGACGCATTGATTGAAGACTTTAACAAAAAAACCGGATTACTCGATAAACTCTAAGGCACGCAATTGTGGTTCCGGGAGGCCAGCAAAGCTATGCAGAATGATTCAATATTGCTCAGAAACTGCTTCTCTGTCTGGCCTGGGGATGGTTTGCCGGCCATCGGAAATGTAGATATTGTCATAAAGAACGGGCGAATTGAGCGGATTGGCGAAAGCCTGCCGGCTGAAGAAACCCGTTCCTTTGACGGCCGGATAATCGACTGCAGCAACCATGTGGTGCTGCCCGGTTTCGTCAACACCCATCACCATTTTTATCAGACCCTGACCAGGAATATTCCGGCAGTCCAGAACGCCAAACTGTTTGACTGGCTGGTCTATCTTTACGAGATATGGAAATATATCGATGAAGAGGCGATATACTATTCTTCGCTGCTGGCCATGGGAGAGCTGCTGAAGACCGGCTGTACACTGTCCACCGACCACCACTATCTCTATCCCAAAGCCATCTCCTGCGATATAATGGCCACCCAGTTTAAGGCCGCTGAAATCCTGGGCATGCGCTTTTCGCCCTGCCGGGGATCCATGTCGCTCAGTAAAAAAGACGGAGGCCTGCCGCCTGATTCGGTAGTGCAGACGGATGAGGAGATTCTGGCCGACTCGGAACGGGTCATCAACCGGTTTCATGATGACTCGGAATTGTCGATGCGCAAGATTGTCCTTGCCCCCTGCAGCCCGTTTTCCGTGTCTAAAGAGCTTATGCAGCAGACCGTCCAGCTGGCCAGAAAACATAAGGTGGGTCTGCATACCCATCTGGCGGAAACGATAGATGAAAATGAGTATTGTCTGCAGTTGTACGGCAAGCGACCGCTGGCATTACTGGCCGATTGCGATTTTTTAGGTAAAGATGTTTCCTATGCCCACGGCATTCATTTCAATGACGAGGAGTTGCAGCTGCTGCAGCAGACCGGGACCCATATAGCCCATTGTGCAACGTCTAATATGCGCCTTGGTTCCGGTATCTGCCGGGTATCGGAGATGCGCGAAATGGGTATTAATGTCGGTCTTGGGGTTGATGGTGCTGCTTCAAATGATTCCTCCGATATGCTCGGAGAGGTGCGAAACGCCCTTTTATTGCAACGGGTAAAATACGGTGCTTCCTGCCTCAACGCCACCGATGTGCTGACCATGGGCACAAAGAATGGTGCGAAATTGTTGAATTTTGCCAAAGTCGGTGAGCTCAAGCCAGGGTATGCAGCCGATCTGGCTATTTTTGACGTCGGCAAAATGGAATATGCCGGGGCGCTGTCCGATCCTGTTGCCGCACTGGTTTTTTCAGGGTTTAATCATGCAACCGAGTATACCATCGTGGCAGGTAAGGTTGTGGTCGATAAAGGCAGGTTGGCGGGTGTTGATGAGGAAACAATTGCAACTCAAGCAAATATGCTCTCGCGGGCAATGATGGATAAACATGGCACAACATAATGATGCAAATAAGGTAATAGGCAAATCGGTCATCCGCACCGATGCAGTGGCCAAGGTGACGGGCAGGGCCGAATACACGGAAGATATGCACCGGCCGGGGATGCTTGTGGCCAAGTATTTACGGTCGACGATCAGCCATGGCCGGGTGACCGACATTGATACAACCGCAGCAATGCAGCATCCGGGAGTGGCGGCGGTCTTTACCTATAAAGATGTGCCGCAAAACGTCTTTGCCACCGCCGGCCATCCCTTTTCCCTGGATCCACACCATAAAGATATAGAAGACCGACTGCTTCTGACCGGAAATATTCGCTGCCTCGGCGACGAAATCGCTATTGTCGTAGCTCAGGACGAGTTGACCGCCAGGCAGGCCCTGCAAAAGATTAAGGTCGTCTGCGAACAGTATCCACCGCTTATCCGTCCTGAAGATATCATGGCCGAGGGAGCGAGACAGATCCACCAGGGTTCTGGGAATGTCATCGGCGAACACCGCTATCGTTGCGGCGAGGTCGAGCAAGGCTTTGCGGAGGCGGACCATATAGTGGAAGGCGATTTTACCACCGCCATGGTCCAGCACGTTCATCTGGAAAATCATATTGCCCATGCCTATATGGACGATATGGACCGGATCGTCATTGTCTCTTCCACCCAGATTCCCCATATTGTCCGGCGGATAGTCAGCGAGGCCCTCTCTTTTCCGTTGAGCAAGATCCGGGTTATCAAGCCTTTTATCGGCGGCGGATTCGGCAATAAACAGGATGTTGTTGTTGAGCCGATGGTCGCCTTTCTTACCATGCACATGAATGGTCGGCCGGTGCAGATAAACTTGTCGCGGGAAGAGTGCATGTTGTGCACCAGAAATCGACATCCCTTCTTTCTCACGGTGAAAACGGGAGTGATGCAGGATGGCACCATGGTCGCAAGAGATATGGATGTCATCTCTCTCACCGGTGCCTATGCCTCCCATGGTCACGCTATTGCCGCTGCGGGCGGGGCCAAGCAGAGTGCCTTGTACCCGAGAACTCCCGCCCGTTATCATGCCAGGACACTGTACGCCAATATCCCCACGGCCGGTGCCATGCGGGCATATGGTTCGCCGCAGATTTTGTACGCGCTTGAGTGCGCGACAGAAGATGCCGCCAGAAAAATCGGGATGGATTCGGTTGCCTTCAGACTGAAAAATATCGCCCGTCAGGGAGACGTTAACCCCTTAAGTAAAGAAAAAATAGTCAGCTGCGGTCTTGCCGAGTGTCTTGAAAAAGGCAGGGATTTTATCGACTGGGACCGGAAAAAGAGGGAATATGCCCACCATAAAACAGGCCCTGTGCGCAAGGGGCTTGGCGTGGCCTGTCTGGCGTATGCCTCCGGGACCTATCCGGTCTGTGTGGAGATTGCCGGGGCCCGAATTGTCTTGAACCAGGACGGGATGGTCCATGTGATGGTGGGCGCAACCGAGATCGGCCAGGGCTCGGATACCGTGGTGGCGCAAATGGTCGCAGAGACACTGGGGATTGCCTACGAAAATGTGCGGGTCGTCCAGGCCCAGGATACCGATGTCACTCCGTTTGATACCGGTGCCTATGCGTCGCGACAGGCCTATGTTGTTTCCAATGCGGTGTTCAGGGCCGCTTCTGAGCTGAAAGCTAAAATCTGTCGCCACGCGGCTCTGATGAGCGGGAGCGATGCTGCCGATCTCGATATTGTTGCCGGGATTGTCGTCGACAGTAAAAAGAGTGCGCGCGTTGTGGCGTTGAAGGATCTCGCCATCGACAGCTATTACCATAAGGAGCGAGGCGGGCAGCTGAGCGCCGAGGTCTCGTATAAAACAACAAGTAATGCGCCGGTGTTCGGCTGCACCTTTGTTGATATTGATGTTGATATTTTGCTGTGCAAGATCAAGATCAACAAGATTATCAATGTCCATGATTCCGGGGTTATTCTCAATCCGGTGCAGGCCGCCGGCCAGGTCCACGGCGGAACTTTTATGGGGATCGGCGCAGCACTCTTTGAAGAGGTGTTGATTGATCGGGAGACCGGCCATGTCTATAACAACAATCTTCTCGATTATAAGTTCCCGACCTTTATGGATATACCGGCATTGCACCATGATTTTGTCGAGACCTTCGAGCCCACCTCCGGTTATGGCAACAAGGCCCTTGGCGAACCTCCGGTGATTACCCCGCCCCCGGCCATTCGCAATGCGCTGCTCGATGCAACGGGAGTGCATATCAACTCGTTGCCGCTCAGCCCCCATGTTTTATTTACGCATTTTACCAAAAACGGCTTGTTGAAGTCCCGGGGGAAAGAACATGTTTGATTTACAGACCTACCATAAAGCAGGTTCGGTCGAGGAAGCGATCGCACTGCTTGCTGCAAATCCGAACAGCAGATTGCTTGCCGGCGGCACGGACATCCTGATTAAGCTGCGCCATGGGAAAGCAGGTTTTGCCGAGCTTATCGATATCCATGGCCTGGCTGAATTGCGTACTATCAAGCAGGACGAGGAAAAAAATATCCTTATCGGCTCCGGAACATCTTTTACCGATATTATCGAATCGGAACTGCTGCAACGCTCGATACCGATGTTCTGTGATGCCGCGGAAAGCGTTGGCGGCCCGCAGATCAGGAATATGGCGACCATCGGCGGCAATATCTGCAACGGGGTTACCAGTGCCGATTCCGCTCCGGGGCTTTTTGGCCTCAACGCCCTGCTGCAGATACAAGGTCTGGATGGCCAGCGGGAGGTTCCTATTGCCGATTTTTATCTTGGGCCCGGAAAAGTGGATCTGCGCCGGGGCGATGTACTCGTAGCGTTTAAAGTTACCCCACAGAACTATGTCGGATCATTTGGCTATTACTATAAATATGCCATGCGTGATGCCATGGATATTGCCACCATCGGCTGCGCTGTCAACGTTAAGACGGCTGCCGGCAAGGTGACCGATTATCGAATTGCTTTCGGGGTCGCCGGACCAACGCCTATCCGCTGCCCGAAGACGGAACAGGCAGTGTGTGGTCGGGAACTTTGCGCCGAGCTGTTCGATTTCATTGCGGAAATGGTGATTGGCGACGTGAATCCGCGTACGTCATGGCGGGCAGCGAAAGATTTTCGGCTCAATATCATCCAGGAGCTTGCCAAAAGAGCCACCCATAAGGCGTTGCAGCGGGCACTACATCCGGCCGGACAAAAAGAAGGGGAGACAATTTAACATGACCGCGAAACACGATAACGGCTTTGCCAGGATTCAATGCACCGTAAACGGTGTCCCCAGGTCTCTCTTTATTGATGTGCGTAAATCGCTGCTGGAGCTCTTGCGGCAGGATCTGGGCTTAACAGGGACCAAAGAAGGCTGCGGTGTTGGTGAGTGCGGAGCCTGTTCGGTGCTGGTCGATGAAGTTCTGGTTGATTCCTGTATCTATCTGGCCGTCTGGGTAGACGGTAAGGCGATCAGGACGGTTGAAGGTGAAGCCCGGGACGGCAAACTTTCTCCGGTGCAGCAGGCCTATGTCGAAGAGGGAGCTGTTCAGTGCGGCTTCTGCACCCCCGGTTTTATCATGGCTTCCACCTCTTTTGTCGAAAAACACCAAGGTCAGGATGTCAGTGCTGACCAGATCCGCAAAGGTCATGCCGGCAACCTGTGTCGCTGCACCGGGTACCAGAGTATACTCAAAGCCGTTGAAAAAAGTCTCAAGTCTTGATGGTGTCGTAAAAACTACCCACAGGGCATAGAAATATTCATCTGCTTCGTTGTTGCTTCACGAGTTCATCAAGTCTTAAAACGTGCCTCAAGTATGCAAGCCGAGAAAGAACAGATATTCAATACGTTAAAGCAGTTGGCCGATCTTATGACCACTATGTTCGGGGACAACTGCGAGGTGGTCATCCACGATTTGACCACCGAGAAGATGCAGCTGGTTCATATTACCGGCAGCGTTACCAGGCGGGCAATCGGTGCTCCGGTGACCGATGTGGTGAAGAAATATCTCCTTTCAGACGGTAATGCAGTCGAAGACCGGCACTGCTTTATGACGCTCATGGATGATGGCAGTGAACTGAAATCCTCAACCAGCTATATCAGAAACCGTAAAGGCGAGGTAGTCTATGCCTTTTGCGTCAATTTTAATACCACCGATCATCATAATGCCATCCAGATGCTGCAGGCCTTTGTTAACCAGACCGTAATGCAGAGAGGTGGGGCAGGCAAGAAGGCTGGTAGTCCCGAAAAAATGTCATTTTCCATAGACCATACGGCGGATTCGTTTTTTGAACAGTCGGTCATGGAGATAGGCAAACGACCGGCTTCAATGAATACCGATGAAAAAATCCGCCTTGTTAAGATCCTGGAAAAGAAAGGCGCTTTTCAGATTAAAGGGATGGTCGGCCAGGTGGCGTTGCGGCTGGGGGTCTCTAATTTTACCATCTATAACTATCTGAAAAAAATTCGGGCAACCAACGGTACGGCTATTAGAGGTGTTTTTTCGTGAAGAAACTTACACCCCTCAAGGGGGTACTGAAAAGAGTCCCGCACAGCACGGGGACTAAAAAAAATTCCGCAGCGCTTTTTGGCGGGATGAGTGATGGTGTCGTAAAAAATATTCATATTCTCGTTGCGCGCCCGAAGGAAGTGCCCAAGGGGGACGAATATGAAGTTTCTTGCTGAACCATCGCCATGAGGTTGACCAGTAAATAATTGGTATCTTTAAAGGACAAGGAATGTCGAAAAATTTATATATTACTGCGCTGGAACCCCAAAGCGGCATCTCACTGGTGGCTCTGGGAGTCATGGAGTTTCTCGTGCGCAACCTGGGGCGTGTCGCTGTTTTCCGGCCAATAGTCAACACCAAATATAATACCGACGGAAAAGATGAAATTGTCCATTTAATATCAACTTATTACAATCTTGATATCGCGTATCGCCGGATGTATGCCTATACCTTTGATGAAGCACGGACACTCGTTGCCGACAAAAAGTATGACAAACTCCTTGAGGGAATTCTCGACCGCTATAAAGATCTGGAAAACGAATATGATTTCGTTCTCTGTCTGGGGACGGATTTTGCGAGTGATTCTGCGGCATTTGAGTTTGAGCTCAATGTTGAAATTGCCAACAATCTCGGCTGTCCGGTGTTGATGATTGCCAATGCACACCAGGGATCTATCGAAGGAGTTGTCCGGTCGTGTCGGTTTGCCATCGAATCTTTTGCGGAAAAAGGGTCGAAAATACTGTCGCTCATTGTCAACAGAACCCCGGCCAACCTGCAGCGGGACATGCTGCAGTCGCTTCGGGAAAAGTTGCAGAGTGAAATAGAGCTGATTTATTCGATCCCTTTTGAAGAGACACTTGACCGACCGACAATGGCCGAGATCGCCAGGGCTTTGGACGCAACAGTAATCTATGGCAGAGAGCAGTTGAATAGACCAGTGTCCCGTTTTGTTATCGCTGCGATGAACCTGAAAAATTTATTGCCAAGACTCGAGAACGATAATCTTGTCATCACCCCGATTGACCGAATTGATATTATTCTCGGTATGCTTGCCGCATACCGGTCGTCAAACATGCCCAACATAGGCGGTATGGTCCTGACCGGCTATTTGGAAACAGATGAGACTCTGCGCAATCTTCTTCTGGGGATGGACGATCTGGTGCCTATTCTCAAAGTGAAGGATGACACCTTTACCACGGCGATGAAGATAACAGCTATTCACAACTGTATTACCCCCGAGTCGACGCTTAAAATAGCGTCCGGTCTTGGACTGTTTGAGTCCCATGTCTGTACCTCCGAGTTAAGAAAGAAAATTGTCGGGTACAGCCTGCTGTTTACCACCCCGAAGATGTTTGAATTCGGCCTGGTTAATCGTGCCCGTGCCTACAAGCAGACGATAGTGCTGCCCGAAGGGGAAGATGAGCGGATATTGCGGGCGGCGGAAATACTTGTGCACCGGGATGTGGTGGAGATTATCCTCCTCGGGAAAGTGCAGGCGATCAAAAGCAAGATTTTAGCTCTCGGGCTGGCCCTGAGCGGGGTTAAAATTATTGATCCGGTAGCTTCGGAGTTTCTTGATGACTATGCTGCAACCTATTTTGCCCTGAGAAAACATAAAGGGATTACGCCTGATAATGCCCGGGATGTGATGTCGGCTGTCAACTACTTCGGCACCATGATGGTTTATAAAGGGCATGCGGACGGCATGGTGTCCGGCGCGGCGCACTCTACACTGAACACGGTGCGGCCTTCTCTTGAGTTTGTTAAAACGAAACCCGGCAGCACCATCATGTCGTCGGTGTTTTTCATGTGTCTTGAAGACCGGGTGCTGGCCTACGGTGACTGTGCCGTCAATCCCCGGCCAACCGCAGAACAACTTGCTGAAATAGCGATTGAATCCTCAAAAACGGCAGTGCTGTTCGGGATACGGCCTTATGTCGCCATGCTGTCCTATTCGTCCGGAACATCCGGCATTGGCGAAGAGGTTGAGAAAGTGAAAAAGGCAACGGAAATAGCCCATCGGCTGGCACCTGATCTGTTGCTTGAAGGGCCGATTCAGTATGATGCGGCGGTCGACCCGATAGTTGCCAAAACGAAGATGCCGCACAGTAAAGTAGCCGGAAAGGCGACCGTCTTTATCTTTCCTGATCTCAATACCGGCAACAATACCTACAAAGCGGTGCAGCGTTCGGCCGGTGCCGTGGCTATCGGTCCGATTATGCAGGGTCTGAATAAACCGGTAAACGATCTTAGTCGTGGCTGTGTCGTCACTGACATAGTGAACACTGTCGCGATTACTGCTATTCAGGCTCAGGCGGAGAAAGGGTTGATCTGAGACCGGTAAAGGGGTAGGACGCGGGACTCTTTTTAGTCCCCGTGCTGTGCGGGTGTAAGTTCCTTCACGAAATAATTCTCCTGTAAAAAGCACAGGAGAATTATTTCTAAGTCACTAAGAATTCCTCTTGCGGTTATTTTTTTCCATACATAAGATATTCATCACACAATGTGCCATGGGAAGTATGGCGCGGCGCAAGCCTTAACCACCCCCATTGCTGGGGCGAGCCGACCCCTTCGGCCGACCGCGGTGATGTCCGCGTTGAAAAATTGAGGTGTGCTATGTTTTTGTTATATGGTGTGGTGTGCTTGTGTCTTGCTGCTCTTTTGTTTGTGAACACTCTGCTTGGTGCGCGAAATCCTGTCAGGCCTTATTGGGCCGGAGAATCGATGGTTGCCAATATCCTGACGCCGGCTATTCTGGGCTTTGTTGTCCTGGGAGTCGGCTTTTGCGCTAAGGCGTTCATGGGTGATGCTCTGCCGGGTATTCTGGAGTGGGGGTATGCAGTGATTAGTACCGTAGTGACGGTGGGGATTATCATGATGCTGGGTCTCGGCAAAAAACTGGCAGCATTTTCGGCTGAAGAGATACAGCGCGGCGAAGTTATCCATTTCGATTTTCAGGCAAATCGTCCGCCTGAAACGCCGATCAACGATAAACCCGGCTTTCGCAAAGCCGCATAAGGCTTAAGGATACATCTTCTTCTACCGGTAAACGTCCTGTCCTCTCAGGGTACAGGAGATTTACCGGCTTCACCTGTCGTTACCGGCAGACGGCCCGGCTATAAAGACTTTCCTTAAAAATCTTCCTGCTTATAGACATCAAAGAAGGTCTTCTCCCCAATAAGCGAATCGATTGTTTGCTGTATATTTTTGGTGGTTTTTTTGTTCATCCACTTGGCCCAGTGGTCGACTGATTCCCACTCGCTGATAACGAGATACTCCCCAGGGTCGTTGAGGCTCGAATAGGTTGAGCGCGAGACAAACCCTTTCTGTTGCTCGGCTGACTTGCGCAACTTCTTCAGTAATGGGATAAGTTTATCTTTCTTGTCGATACGGAAGTTTCGTCTGCTGATGATTTTAGCGTTCATGGATTTTCTCCTATAGGGGATGAAGAGAGGAACCTGCAACAGATCTGGACGGCCTGGTTAATGCATACCACAGACAGAGCTCACTTTTCTTGTAATGAATCTCAATGTGCTGTACTCGAACAATTTTTTGTCCCTTTCTGGCTTTTCAGTAAGAAGGCACTACTTTTATTGGCAATGACAATCAACTTCGCCACTATATGTTTTGACAGGAACCAAGATTACATCAATATACAATAAATCCAAGGAGGAAAAATGATGCGTTATGAGGGGATAGTATCTCATCCTGCCTTTGCAACACTCCGGAAACTTGCCGAAAGCCCTTTCTCTCTGAGCCGGCAGGGAGCGCTGACCCGAGATCGACTGTTCGCTTTGACGTGCCGGACGGGGGAATTTAAATTGCTCTACGGGACTCAGCGCCTCGATACAGCTGTTCTGGACGCTTTGCAGGAACTGGCTGATGAAAGTCAGGTTATACAGCAGTTCAAGGAAATGAAACAGGGCAAGGTCATCAACCGGATAGACGGGTTTGAGAGTGAAGAGCGGATGGTTTTGCATACCGCCGCCCGGGACATATTCACAACACCGGTCCACCCCGAAGCAACAGGTCAGGCAATAGCCGAGCTTGATAAACTGCACGGCTTTCTCGATGAGCTGGCAAGCGGGCGTATCGTCAATGGGGCGGGACAAAAATTTACCACTATGGTGATGATCGGCATCGGCGGTTCTGATCTGGGACCACGGGCGTTGTATCTGGCCCTGGCAGCCTATGCGACACTGGAGAGGTCGGTGCGATTCATCTCTAATGTTGATCCGGATGATGCGGCCGCTGTTCTCGGCAATCTCGATTTGAGCCGTACCCTGGTAAACGTTGTCTCAAAGAGTGGTACCACCCTCGAGACTCTGACGAATGAAAAGCTGGTGCGGGCGGCTTTCCAAGCAGCTGGCCTGGATCCCGGCAAACATTTTATCGCCGTGACCGGTAAGGGCAGTCCTATGGACAACCCGTCCAGCTACCTGCGCTCTTTTTATATGTTTGATTATATCGGCGGCCGTTATAGTGCAACCTCCATGGTGGGCGCGGTGATGCTGGGCTTTGCCCTGGGGTATGACGCCCTTGTCGAAATCCTGCGCGGGGCAAATGATATCGACCGGGCTGCCGAAGAAACGGATATTCGCCGCAACATCCCTCTGCTTATGGCAATGATCGGCATCTGGAACCATACGTTGTTGGGGCATGAAACAGTGGCTGTTCTTCCCTATAGTCAGGCACTTATTCGTTTTGCCGCCCATCTCCAGCAGTGCGATATGGAGAGCAACGGCAAGTCAATTGATCGCCAGGGCAATGCCTTGACGGTGCAGAGCGGCCCCATCGTCTGGGGCGAACCCGGCACCAATGGACAACACGCCTTTTATCAGCTCCTGCATCAGGGGACGACCATTGTGCCGGTTGAGTTTATCGGTTTTCGGTCCAATCAATATGCACAGGATATCGTTATTAAAGAGACTACCTCGCAGGATAAACTGCTGGCCAATTTACTGGCTCAGTCGCTGGCAATGGCTACCGGCCGCGATAATGAAAACCCCAATAAACGGTTTGCCGGCAATAGACCCAATAGTATCCTCCTTGCCGATCGCCTGACCCCCTATACTATGGGCGCTTTGCTGGCGATCTACGAGACGAAAATCGCCATGCAGGGTTTTGTCTGGAATATCAATTCGTTTGACCAGGAAGGAGTACAGCTTGGCAAGGTATTGGCCGGAGAAATCCTCGAACATATCGGCCGATACCGTAAGGATGACACGTATCGTGGAACAGACGATAATGTTAGCTGGCTGATGGTTGAGGCTGCAGAGCTATAGGGCCCGTGTAATAGAGTCAGACACTGATTGAAATAAACAAGTTTATTGAAAGCGATACCGCCTATGACATTTTCCAGCTTCGGACTCGCCAAACCTCTTTTACGCGCCGTTGCTGATAAAGAGTATACTGTCCCTTCTCCCATTCAGCAGGAGGTCATACCGGCAGTGCTTTCCGGCAGGGATGTGATGGCCGCAGCAGCAACCGGCACCGGCAAGACCGCCGGTTTTACTTTGCCGCTTCTGCAGCGGCTCAGCAGCGGTTCACCGGTGCAGCCGAACCATATTCGAGTTCTGGTGTTGACGCCGACCCGCGAGCTGGCGGTGCAGGTCGCTGGCAGCGTTGCAGATTATGGTAAATATCTCGCACTCAAGTCAGGGGTTGTTTATGGCGGCGTGAAGATAAATCCGCAAATGATGAAACTGCGTGGTGGGATTGATGTGCTTGTGGCGACACCGGGGCGTCTGCTCGATTTGTTCAGCCGGAATGCCGTGCAGTTTTCCCAGCTGGAGACGCTGGTCCTTGATGAGGCGGATCGGCTGCTTGCTATGGGGTTTTTGGCCGAAATTCGCAAGATTTTGGCACTGCTGCCGTCAAAACGCCAGAATCTTCTTTTTTCCGCCACCTTTTCTCCGGATATTTATTTGCTCACCGACAGTCTGCTGCATAATCCCGTCAAGATCGATATGACCCCTAAAAACGTGGCAGCAAAAACCGTCAAGCAGTGGCTGATAGAAGTGGACAAAACCAGAAAGCCGGCTCTGCTCTGTCATCTTATCCGTAAGTACAACTGGACCCAGGTGCTGGTCTTCACCAGGACGAAAGACGGCGCCGATCGAGTGGTTCAGCGGCTGCTGCGCGAGGATATTTCCGCTATAGCGCTTCATGGCGATAAGAGTCAGAACGAGCGTACCCGTGCTCTTGCAGCTTTCAAAGCGCATGAGGTGCGGGTCCTGGTCGCAACCGATATCGTTGCCCGGGGGATCGATATCAATGAACTGCCGCAGGTGGTCAATTTCGATCTGCCTAAAGTTGCCGAGGATTATATCCATCGCATCGGACGTACCGGACGCGCGGGTTTGCCAGGAGAGGCGATTGCTCTGGTCAGTGCCGATGAGGTGAAGTTTCTTGAGGCTATCGAAAATCTAATCCGCCACCCTCTGGTGCGTGAGTTGGAAGATGGTTTTATTCCCTTGCATAGCGTGCCGCTGACTCGCCAAATGAGTGTGCGCCCTAAAAAACCGAAAAAGCCTAAAAAACCACCGCAAACAGCGCAAATAAAAAAACAGGCGGGCAAGGAAGGTTTGAAAAATGTCGGAGAGGGGAAATTCGCTGGCACGAAGCCGCGCAGGGGCAAAAGAACAGAAGAGAGGGACAAGGCAAAACCGGTGACAACAGAGGACGGGGTGCCGCAGAGGCGTGGACGCAGTACCGGGCCTCGGAAAAAACGCTGATTATTGATGTGAGGTGTGCGTCTCGCCTCATCTTGCGGCAGATTTCAATATAAATGGATAACGTATGGATGGAAAAAAGCGCAGTGATATAAAACCGGGCGGCCAGGTGGCCATTGTTTTGAAAAAAGATCAGAGAACGGGAGCGTTGACAACCGGCAGGGTAAAAGACATCCTGACCAAATCACTAACCCATCCGCATGGTATCAAGGTCCGGCTGGAAAGCGGGGAAGTCGGCCGAGTGAAAGAAATATGTGCCAGAGAGTGATGGGGGATACTGCTGTTTTGTGGACTGAGGAGTTAGAGCTTCCAGCCCCAGTAAGAGAGAAAACGTGGAAAATTTTTGAGGTCTGAAGCCTCTCTGTCCCAAAACTTCAGGCTGGTGTACAAGACGGACTGGCTCGTGTCAGCCAATCCGTAGGCCTTGTCCTCCCCGACATGAAGATCAAAGGCCCACCAGCTGATGAAGAGCCTTTCCAGCATTTTTGTGTTGTTTCTGACATAGCCCTGACGCGCACCCTCCATTTCAAAAAAAGATTCTGTCCTGCCTTGAAAGGGCAGCTGGTAGAGAGAATTCATCGAGAAAAGGTCCATATGAATTTTGGTATAGGCTTTTTGCAGGTCGGCGTGGTCCCTGATCGAAACATCGCTGATCCGGTGGGTTTCACTCTCCAGGGTGAATACAATCTGTTGGGAGTTCTTGACCAGAGCTGACTGCAGCAGGCTTGGCAGACTGTAGCCGTAAACCCATTGGGATTTGACTGGCCAGTCCGCTGGAAGCGACTCGTCGGGTAATGATTTTGTGGGAAAAAAGGCCAGGAAGCAGCCGCAGGTATGGACCGTCGTGACCAGGAGCAGTTGTTCCTTGTCGTCCACGGTGTAGATAATCAGAATACCACTATTTTTTCCGGCGGTGATATTCAATTTGTTCAGGGCGAAGGGGACTTGCTCGAAATGTATCCTGTAAATTAGATTTTTGTACGTCCCTTTGGCGGTTGTGAATTGCTGTGTCTCAAAGAAAAGAGCTGGTTTTGCCGGATCGACATAGACTTCTGTTTCCTGGTCTGTACCCTCTCGAACACTTGGCATGCCTATCGTATTATACTGTTGCCCGGGTTCTTTGATAAGAAATGCAGGAGCAGCAAGCGTGTTGGCAGAGGCAGGTTGGGCAGCTTGGAAAAGAATCTCTTTTTGCGTCTGGCTGGTCGGGAGGGAAGCACAACTGGTGAGAAGGCAAGACAGGACAAAGAGCAACAATACTCTAATTGTTGCTCTTGACCTCATTTGTGTGAAACAAAACCAGCTCACCAGAGTGCGATTCATTGAGGCTGACGTTTCCTGCTCAGCTTTTTGCGCAAAAGCAGGAAGCGTCGGCAATTTTTCACAGATCCAAATCGGCTGGTTCGTAATATTCTTTCGGATGCTTACAGGCCGGGCATTTTGGTGGCGGCTCTGTCCCGGTGTAGGAATAACCGCAAAGGGAACATTTCCATTTGATTGGTTCCTTGCGGGTGTATACGGTACCATTTTTGACCATCTCAAGCAGTCGTTTGTATCTTTCTCGGTGCTCGGCTTCAACTTTACCAATTTGCATGAAGAGCATGGCTGCTTCCATGTTGCCTTCTTCTTCTGCTTCTTTGGCAAAAGTCGGATACATGTTTACAGTTTCGTAATCTTCGCCTTCAATTGCCTCTGTCAGGTTGGCAACCGTGTCGCCGATTCCATTGAGGAGCTTAAAGTGGTCATTGGCATGGCGCATCTCATTTAATGCCGTTTCCTCAAAGATCCTGGCTACATAATTATATCCTTCCTTGCGGGCCACTTTGGCGAAAAAGGTATATTTATTACGAGCTTGAGATTCTCCTGCGAATGCAGCCTTTAAGTTTTCAATAGTTTTACTC
>JBBRDD010000116.1:0-15215 GCA_038204235.1 Desulfobulbales bacterium | reverse complement strand
GCGTTTGACGCCATGGCCGTCACGGTGAAAAAACATATCGAAGAGCTTACCGAGCAGGGAAAAACCATTGCCAGGCAGCAGGGACTGCTCAAGACCATTATGAATGTCACCCCGGACTTCATAACATTGCAGGATAAGGATTTGAACTATACCTTTGCCGGCAAGGCTTTTTGCGACTATTTTAAGCTGGAGGAGGCAGAAATCGTCGGCAAGACCGATGCAGACATTTTTACCAGAAAGCAGGCTGAAATCAATGTCAAAGAGAGCAGGCAGATTCTTGCCACGGGGATTCCCCTGGCGAAAGAAATCACCTTCAAACGGGCAAAGGATCAGAAATGGTTTCATGTCCTCAAGGTTCCTGTCTACGATCAGGACGGCAGTATAATCGGTCTTTTGCTCACCGCGAGAGATATCTCCATGCTCAAAAAATTCCAGGAACAGCTCATCCAGTCGCAGAAAATGGAAGATCTGGGACGCCTGGCCGGTGGGGTGGCTCATGAAATCAACACGCCCTTAGGCATCATTCTCGGCTATACCCAATTGCTGATGGACGATATTGAGGATGAAGAAATCCTTGAAGGTATGCAAATCATCGAAAAGCAGACCAAGGTTTGCCGGAAAATTGTCGCAGATCTCCTTGGTTTCTCCAGAAATTCGCAGGCAGTCAGTGAAAATGTCGATGTCAACGAGTCAATCTGCCAGGTCGTCAGGCTGGTTGAACATGCCTTTTTTATGAATCGGATAAAAATAATCTGTGCCCTGGAGGAACATATCCCACCTCTCTGCGGTGATCAGGAAAGATTGAAGCAGGTCTGGCTCAATCTGCTCAACAACGCGGCAGATGTCATCGGCCAGGATGGTACGATACATGCGCAATCCAGGTTTCTGGCCGAAGAACGAAAACTGGAGGTCAGCATTGCCGATACCGGTAAAGGCATTGCTCCGGAAAACCTGGGTAAAATTTTTGATCCGTTTTTTACCACCAAGCAGGTAGGCAAGGGGACCGGGCTGGGGCTCTCCGTCTCGTTTGGCATAATCAAGGACCACGGCGGTACAATTTCGGCCCTCAGTCCTATTCCGGTACAATATCTAACCGAGGATTTTGTCAGAGGTGAAAAATCTGGTCCCGGCGCGGTCTTTGTCGCCACACTGCCTCTCGATGGGCCAGGGGATAAAAATGGTAAAGACGATAAGCACAAAGAGACTCTTCCGTAGAGCATGCACCGGTACCCTCGACAATTAAATTGAAAAGTCCGAGTCGGTAGGGTAAGAACGGAATCCTTATAAGCCCGTGTGTGAGGCTGGAATATCTTTATTGTTGAGGTGTCGTCTATGCAATCAATCCGCAAATATCTTGTTCTGCTGACAACCATGCTCTTGCTGCAGAGCTGTGCAGTCTATGTGGCCTACGGCCTCTA
The DNA here is from genome assembly GCA_038204235.1 of Desulfobulbales bacterium. Lineage (GTDB taxonomy): Bacteria > Desulfobacterota > Desulfobulbia > Desulfobulbales > Desulfocapsaceae > Desulforhopalus_A. The sequence continues at coordinate 13,797 of JBBRDD010000116.1, read as the reverse complement.
TCGGACAGTAACCGATATTAACGCAACCCTGACTCTGGTCGACACGTCGATCACCAACATTCAGGGGGTGCTCAAAGAGGGGAAAAACCTGAAGCGAACGGTTGCAGACGGCAAACTTATCAGCACCCTGGCGGAAAAAATTCCGTCTCTTATCCAAAAAGACGTTGCCCTTGCAACAAAAGAAAAAATCGTGAGACTTTCCGGTGACCTGAAGCGTTCCTCAGACGATTTCACCAACAAGGCGACGGCCGAAGATCTGCCCGGGGCGAAAAAAGCCTATAACGATATGACCATCGCTTATGGCTCGTTTACCGGTCTGATGAACGACTTGTCAGATTCCGTCGGGGAGCCTCTTCGCTAGCCGCATTCGCCGTTCTGGTACATTCGAAAATCGCGAATGTACCATGCCTTCCTCTGTTATACGCTCCCCTCTTCTTTATCTATTTTGCGCTGTGCAGGGTTTGTGCGCAATCGATTGCCAACTTGTTGAAAATATTGGCAATCTGGAGATGATCTTCATGACAGCATAGTCTTTGCCGGGGCGGGCCATGTTTGGAGGTTGGATATTTTGCGCAGTGCGTTTATAGTTCGTCCCAGGAATATTACAGCCGATGAAAATCAGCAGATAATTTCTACAGTACCCTGGAGGACGCGATGGCCGAAGAACATGCAAGCAGTGTCAACAACCAGACAAACGACCGCAATACCACAGAAAAACTAAAACGCGGTTTTGCCTACAAACTTTTCTATCAGCAGGGTGTCTGGACCCAGAACGCCTCGCTGAACGATTATTATCTTGCGGTCAGCACTACGGTGCGGGACCGTATGCAGCAGCTGTTTATCAATTCGATTCGGGCGCTCCAGGAAAAGGACAGCAAGATTGTCAGTTACCTGTCCGCCGAGTTTCTGCTGGGCCCTCATCTTCTCAATAATCTGATCAACCTTGGCATGTATGACCAGATAGCCCAGGCAGCGGAGGAATCCGGCCTTGATCTGCAGCAGATTATCGATCATGAAGAGGAACCCGGCCTGGGCAACGGTGGCCTGGGCAGGCTCGCGGCCTGCTACCTGGATTCATTGTCCAGCCTGGAGATCCCCACCATCGGGTATGGCATCCGTTATGAGTTCGGCATGTTTGATCAGGTTTTTGACAACGGCTGGCAGAAGGAGCTGAGCGATCGCTGGCTGCAGCCTGGCAATCCCTGGGAGTTTAAAAAAACGGACATGGCGGTGGAAGTAGGTTCCGGCGGACATACCGAACATTACCTGGATGACCACGGTAATTCACGGGTACGCTGGATTCAGGGGCGATTGGTCAAGGGCATACCCTATGACACGCCTATTCCCGGTTACCGGGTCAACACCGTCAATCTGCTCAGATTGTGGAGCGCTGAGGCGCCGAAGAGTTTTGACTTTGCCGAATTTAATACCGGCGATTATTTTGGGGCGGTGCATGAGAAGGTGCTCGCCGAGAATATCACCAAGGTTATCTATCCCAACGACGAGCAGTTCAAGGGCAAGGTGCTCCGCCTGCGCCAGCAGTATTTCTTTGTCTGCTGCTCAATGCAGGACATGATCCGCATCCACTTGTTTCAGTATGAAAGCCTGGACAACTTTCCCGACAACTTTGCCGTTCAATTGAACGATACCCACCCGGCTATTGCCGTGGCCGAGTTTATGCGTCTTCTGGTCGATATCCACCATTATGAATGGGACCGGGCGTGGGATATCGTCACCCGTACCTTCGCCTACACCAACCATACCCTGCTGCCCGAGGCGTTGGAGAAATGGCCGGTGGCAATGCTGGGCCGGCTGTTGCCCCGGCACCTGGAAATTATTTATGAAATCAACAGCCGGTTCCTCGATCTGGTCCGTCTCGAATACCCCGGAGATGAGGACGTGGTGCGGCGGATGTCGATCATCGATGAATCAGGGGAGCGCTCTATCCGCATGGCCAACCTCGCCTGTGTCGGCAGTCATGCAATCAACGGCGTCGCCGAACTGCACACCAGACTGCTCAAGGAGCACACCCTGGCTGATTTTCATCGATTGTGGCCGGATAAGCTGATTAACATCACCAACGGGGTCACCCCGCGCCGCTGGATGGTGGTCAGCAATCCGCGCCTGACCAAACTAATCAGCTCGGCCATCGGTGAGGAGTGGATTACCGATCTGAACAAACTGCGGGCGCTGGAGCCGCTGGCTGATGATCCGGCGTTTTGTGAAAAGTGGCAGGAGGTCAAGTTCGACAATAAACAGGACATCTGTACCATGTTTACCTGTGACCAGGCCGTGCGTTTCAATCCGCATGCAATGTTTGACGTTCAGGTTAAACGGATTCACGAGTATAAACGCCAGCATCTCAATCTGCTGCATATCGTCACTTTATACCACCGCCTGAAGAACAGCCCCGGTCTTGCCATACCACCCCGGTTTTTCATTTTCGGCGGCAAGGCGGCACCGGGCTATGCCATGGCGAAATTGATCATAAAGTTGATAAACTCGGTGGCCGAGGTGATCAATAGCGACCCGGATGTCAACGATCGCCTCCAGGTCCTGTTTATCCCCAATTTCAATGTACAGATCGGTCATATCGTCTATCCCATGGCCGACCTCAGTGAACAGATTTCACTTGCCGGTAAGGAAGCATCGGGCACCGGCAACATGAAGTTTTCCATGAATGGCGCCTTGACCATCGGCACCCTGGACGGGGCCAACGTGGAAATCCGTGAAGAGGTTGGGCCGGAAAATTTCTTTTTGTTTGGTATGAACGTGCAGGAAGTAGAGGCGCATAAAGCGGCCGGCTACAACCCGCAGGTTATCTATAATCAGAACGAGGAGCTGAAAGCCGCCATTAACCTGATTGCCACCGGTCATTTCTCCCATGGCGATCGTGAGCTGTTCCGGCCTCTTGTCGATTCTCTGCTCTATGAGGACCCGTATATGGTGCTCGCCGATTACCAGGCCTACATCGATTGCCAGCAGCAGGTGGGCGAGGTCTTCCAGGAGCCGGAGAGATGGACCAGAATGGCCATCCTCAATACCAGTCGCATGGGCAAATTTTCCTCGGATCGTTCCATTACCGAGTACTGCCAAAAAATCTGGCATGTCAAACCTTTTCCGGTGACACTCAAACTCCAGCGGCTGCCGGATAATGGGATTAAATTCCCTAAACGCAGTAGAATTGTGCGTACGTGAGTGTGCTCTTTTATATGAAGAATTGGCTGACGAAGATCTTTCCCCGAAAACTGACCGCATCGGCCAACGGAGCGAATGTAATGGCCGGGACCGTTGGTTTGTTTCTTGTCTTTTTCGGTGTCTGCGCTCCGGCCTGGTCGACAGAACTGGCGACGCTTCGTCCTTATGCACGACAGATTTCGTTTACCGGTTTTACCCGGCCGATCCAGGAGCTGACTGTAGCCGCGGAAATCAGCGGAACGTATACGGCTGTATCGGTTGATGTGGGCGACGTTGTCGGCACCGGCGGTGTGGTGGCCGAGATTGATGTCACTTTTGTCAGGTTGGCTCTGCAGAAAAACAAAATCGCCCGGCAGCAGGCAGAACTCCAGCTGGTACTGGCGAAAAAGAACCTGGCCCGCTTCCAAAACCTGATCAATAAAAAATCTACCGCCCAGGCAACCTACGACGAGACGGTTTTGCAGGCCGAACTACTCGAACTTACTCTTGAAAATTTAAAAAATGAACAGGAAAATTTAACTGAACAGCTGCAGCGGCACACCCTGCGTGCTCCGGTCGGCTGGTCGGTGATAAAGCGGCATGTCGAACCCGGGGAGTACGTCCGCCAGGGTGAGCCAATTCTCAAACTGGGAAATTTTCAGAGCTTAGCTATTCCGTTCCTCTTTACTTACGAGGAACTGACGCTGGTGCGTGGCATGGCCAGGCTGCATGTTTTTCTGCCCGATCTGGGAAGAAAGGTCGAGGCTGAGATATATCGGGTTGCCCCGGATTTTGATGAGAAGAGCAGGAAAATTGGGGTAGATCTGCGAATTCGTCCAAAGGAGATGGCTGCCAATCCCAGCTTACGGGGAGGAGTTCGAGCCCAACTCACCATACAGGGAAATAAAGAAAAGAATTCTTTTCTCATTCCCGCAACTGCCCTGGTCAGCCGCTATGACGCGCACTGGCTTGTTGCCCCGGATGGCACGCAGCAAAAAGTACTTCTTCTTGGTATTACAGAAGGCGGGAAAGACGCTATTGTCAACAGCAGTGCATGCATGCCGGGTGATCAGTTTATGGTGCACCCCGGTTCGTCCCTCAATAACTGAGACACAATGCGAAAATAACTCGCATCATAAAAAATTTGCCATAGCGATGTCATGTATGCTGCACGCAATATTCTAATATAATGCAACAATTTGTTCTTTTCACTCTCAAACAAAAGGTCGTTCTGAACCTCCTTTTTGTTCTGCTGATGGTCATTGGCGCTTTCACCCTTCTGCGGATGCCGGTAGAGCGATATCCCAACATCCAGTTCGGTAAAATGTATATCAATACTTTTTTGCCGGGGGCCTCCGCCAAAGATGTTGAAACCCTGGTCACCACCGAAATCGAAAAGGGTCTGGAAGATCTGGAAGAGGTTGAATATATCCGCTCCGTAAGCTATGGAGAACGTTCTAATATTGTTATAAAATTTGTCGATGACAGTGATTATGAAAAACGTTTTGACGATGTCCGCCTGAAAGTACTCTCTATTGTCGGCGACCTGCCGGACAGGGCTGAACCGCCGGTATTTAATTTCCTCGATGTTAATGACTGGTTTCCCACCATAAGTGTCAATGTCGCCGGTCGGCAGGCCAATACCACCCTGACGGAGATCGCCGAGACAGTAAAAATCCCTCTTGCTCAGATACAAGGCGTCAAAGAAGTAACGGTTTCCGGTGATTATACCCGTGAGTTTCACCTGGTTTTGTCCCGGGACAAACTGCGCGCAAGCGGAATAACGTTTTTAGATGTCGCTGCTGTGCTGCGAAAAAGCAATGTGAGCTTTCCCGCCGGCTATGCGGCGACCCCAAAGGGCGAGTTTGTGGTCAGGGTCGATGAACAGTTCAGCAGTAGAGAGGAGTTGTTGACGGCCATCATTCGCCGGGACAGCGAAGGCTCCTTTGTGCGACTGCAGGATGTAGTCGAAGCCGCCTATTTCTCCTATCAGGATCCCTTTCTCATGACCTCTCTCAATGGCGAGGATTGTGTCACGCTGCATATCTTGAAGCATAGGGACGGCAATGCCCTTTTCATTGCCGATGAAGTGAGAAAGTTACTGAAAAAGGCGCAGCCTGCCTACACCGAACTTGGTGTGACTCTTGCGGCAACGCAGGATTCCAGCACGAAAATTGAGGATTCGATCAGGGTACTTGGCATCAACCTGCTGCTCGGTATTCTTCTGGTCTGCACTATTATCTGGCTGTTTATGGGCTTTAGAAATGCCGCGCTTATAACCATCGGTATACCATTTTCCTTTCTGGTCACCCTGGTGCTGATGTATATGACCGGCAATTCAATAAACGAGGTGTCGCTGTTTGCCTTTGTGCTGGTGTCGGGAATTATCGTCGATGACGCCATTGTCGTGGTGGAGAACATGTATCGCCATTATCAGAGCGGCAAGTCGTTGATTGACGCAATAACCGAAGGAACCTCCGAGGTTTTCCTGCCGGTTTTTGCTGCGACTTTGACGACGATTGTTGCTTTTCTGCCCATGCTGATCATGACCGGGATGGTCGGTGATTTCTTTGCCATAATACCCAAAACGATTGCCTTTGCCTTGGTCGCGTCCCTGTTTGAGTGCCTGGTCATTCTTCCCTGTCATTATCTCGATTTTGGTCCCCGCCAGAGAGCTGTCGCACCTGCATCTTTTTCCTACGCTCCGAACGTTTTCGCCCTGCCGAAAGAAGGACTGCTCATGGGTGTTACCCGGTGGGTATTTACTAAGCTCATTTTACTGGTACTCCGCTTTCGTGTTACCTGTCTTCTGTTGTTGGCCGCGGTTTTTATAGGCGCCGTGGCCATATTCATAGGGTCGGTTCAGGGTAAAACGAATTTGGTCCGGATTAAATTTTTCCCGGAAAAATATTCGCTGTATTACGTCGAGATTACCGGATCTCAAGGTACATCGCTTGCGCAGACCAATGCGCTGGTAAAAAAGGTAGCCGCTCTTCTTGCGGCCGACGGTCGTGCGCAGGTTGAATCCGCCCTTGGTTATGCCGGATATTATATCAATGAAGATTTCAGCCCGCAGTACGGCCGCAATCTTGGTTATGTGGCTGTAACGCTGCCGCCTTCCAGTGCATGGCGGTTTGCCGACTATCCGAAAAATGATGTCGTCGCCCATCTCGATGTCGTGCGACAAAAAGTGCAAGCACTCCTGCCCGAAGGATTCTCCCTGTCTGTTCGTCCGGAAAAAGAGGGTCCTCCATCCGGCGAGGATTTGAATATCAGAATTCTCGGTCAGGATGCGAAAAATGTCACCGCCCTCGCTGCAGATATTGGTCAGTTCTTACGCGATGATAAGAACATTGCCCCTTGGTTGGTCGGCCTGAAAGATGACCAGGGCGGTGATGCCAGGGTTTTTCGAATAAAAGTCGATAGAGAGAGGGCGGCGGAATATGGATTTACCGTGGAAGAGGTAGCAGCTCTTGCGGCATCGGCGATGGATGGCCAGATAATCGGCGAGATGAAGCGTGCTGAAGAGTCCATCGATATCAGGCTGAAAGTAGATAAAGGCCGGGATATGGCCATATTCTCAGCCATGGATATGGAAGTCGTTAATTCGCCGGCGGGAGCCATACGTCTTGGTGATCTCTGTCAGCCAATTTTCAGCCTGGAGCCGAGCTATCTCAATCGATTCCAGAGACAGCGCGCCATAACTCTTACCGCCAATTTAAAGGCCGGGGCACCGATTACCAGCCCGGTGGTGGTCAACAGGGTGGATGCATATTATGCCTCTATCCGGGCGAAATATTCCGGGGCCTCACTTATCTTCGCCGGGGAGCATGAGTCGACCCAGAAATCGTTTCTCTCGCTCGCCTATGCCTTTATCATTGCCCTTATTGCCGTGTATCTCATCCTGGCCGCCCAGTTCCAGTCATCTGTCCAGCCGCTGATAGTCATCGCAGCCGTCATCTTTGCCCTTACCGGGGTTATCCTGGGCACCGTCTTTTCCAGAACAATCTTTACGATAAACAGCTTCGTCGCCGTGATTGGGGTAACCGGTGTAGTGGTCAATGACTCCCTTGTACTCGTTGAATTTATCAATAAATGTTATGCCAAAGGGATGAAGAGGCGTGATGCCCTGCTGCAGGCAACGCATATCCGCCTGCGCCCGATATTGCTCACCACCCTGACCACAACTCTTGGCCTTCTGCCCATGGCACTTGGTATTCCAGAGTTTTCGGTGATCTGGGGGAGCATGGCGATGACTTTTGTTACCGGGCTGTGTACTGCCACCTTTCTGACAATCATCATCATTCCTCTGCTCTGGGACTTGGTCACCGCCCGTTCGAATCGTCAGGATGGTGATTGATATGGATCGAACCGTTACAACACTCTGGTTTTATTCATTATGTGCAGTAAAAACATTGCGGCAATAGGTTTCACGCACTCTGAGAGAGCCGGCGACGGCGATTGCAGCAAAGAAGAGCATCAATAAAAAACCATGGAAGTACTCGGTCTCGGAGTAGACGCGGATACCATGTGCCATGGTGCCATCCCAGGATAAATCAGCGATATAGCCAAAAAGAGGCTGCATCAGCGCGGTGCCGATAAAACAGCCGGAATTGACCACGCTTACCGCCATCCCTGAGAGCTTGGGATGAATGATCTCTTTAGCCGCGGCAAAGGTGAGGACAAAGCCCGAGCCGGCAAAACCCATAGCCCCAAAAAGAAGAAAGCCGGAGATGCCTGGGGTCCAGGAGGCGTACACCAGCAATATCCAGGAGAGGGTATAGCCAAGAACGCAGGCGATAAGGATGGGTTTACGCCTGCCGATCCGATCGGAAAACCAGCCAAAAAATAGAGCGCCGAATGCAAAAGAGAGCAGCATGGCTGTCATATGACTCGCCGCATACGCTCTGTCCAGTCCATGCACGTCCCGCAGGTATGGAATTCCCCAAAGGCCCATAAAAGAATAGAGTCCTCCGATCATGCCGAACTGCACCCAGAATCCTGGCCAGAGACGGAGAACAGAGACAACCGAGGCAAGGTTTTTCAGCCAGCTGGAGTGGAGAGCAGCATGCTGTGTATGCACCTGAAAATCAGGGACACCATAACCCAGGTCTTCGGGCCGGTTTCTGACAATCAGAAAACCAAGCAGGGCCAGGAAAAGAGAGAGACAGCCTATGGCTATAAAGATAATTCGCCAGGAAAATATGGTCAGAAGGGCGGACAGTGGTGCCGCGGCCAGGACGGAACCGAGGTTGCCGATGAGCAGGGTGAGGCCGCTCATAAAACCAAAGACTCTTTCGGAAAACCATACCGAGTTGCTTTTCATGATGGCTATAAAAACCACGGAAACGCCAAGGCCGACGAGAAAGCGACCCGCACACGCCATTGCAAAACTGGAGGCCATGCCAAAGACTATAGAACCTGCGCCGGCAACCAGATTGCCGTAGACTATTGAGGTCCTGGTACCAAGGGTGTCGGCAATGACTCCTGAGGGAATCTGCATACAGGCATAGACAAAAAAATAGATGGCTGACAGGGTGCCGAGCTGGGTACCGGTTATGTGCAAGGCTCCCATCAGGTATTCGGAAACGACACCAGGCGCCATCCGGTGAAAATAGACGAGAATGTAGGTGAGAATGAGGACGGTAAAAATCGACCACTTGGCAAAAGCAAAACTCAGTATTCGGGATTCTTTCTTGGACAGAGATATATCCTGCATGGTTCTTAATCCTTTGATATTGCCGGCTGATTTTCCACAATAGAAAATGTTGTCAGCAGGGCAGAATGAGGCGACATTATAGCAAAGGATATCTGGATGTCATTGATTAATCCGGCCTGTGTTGAGGGGCAAACAATTCCGGACGTAGACGAAGGGAGGGAGGCAGGGAGAAAAGATTCGGGAAACAGGGCTGTTCTGAGGTGTGTTCCGGGGGTGGAGTCACTACATCCACCCAGGAACACCTCAGCAGGAGCTAATGTCAAGCTCAAGCCGGAGCAGACGAGGCAAAGTAAATATTGTGGTTTTTAATGGGTGCTATGAGGACTCTTTTAGAGCATGAATGGAGTTTTGTCCTCGAATTCGGTGAATTGCTTATCGATAGCACCAAAAATCTCAACGATTTTATCCTTGGTTGCCATGGTGTTCTCCACGGTTTCCTGGGCGCCGAGTGTTTGCAGCTGTACTGCTGCGGAATCTATCGCCGACTTGAGATCTTTCACTTTTGCACTGGATCTGGACTGGCTGTCCGAAGAAGCTTTTCCGGCCTGTTCTTCGATTTTTTTCAGGTTGACCTGCCATTCTGCGATCTTTCCGTCAATGATGTCTTTGTAGGTCGTTGACTGCATAGAATCCCTCCTTTAGCGTTCAATAGTGGAACTACCTTGTTTCGGACGAGTGCGATATCTCTAGCATTTACTATAAGCCTAAAAATAAAAAAAGTAATAGATTGGAATTTATTTGCGTTGTTTGTCTATGTGTCTAAAATATTGCGTTTTATACTTTTTTAGGTTCGATAAAACCGCTACACTTCAATCGGCCAGATTGAGGATGCGCATGGCGTTGGCACAGGTGTAATCGGCTGTAACCTCGCCCGGATCTCCACGCAGAGTTGCAAGTGTTTCCAGTACTTCGGGCAGAAACCGCGGATGGTTGTTTTCCCCCCGATGGTGAGCCAGGGGGATGTCGGGCGCATCAGTTTCCACAACGAGCGATTCCTGCGGCAGCTGTGCGGCAATTTTTCTGATTTTTTGAGCCCGGTCATAGGTAATCGTGCCGCAGATACCGATACAAAAACCAAGTTTAATGTACGCACAGGCCTGTTGATAACTGCCGCTGAAGGCATGGACTATCCCGCCCTGGGAGAAATTTTTTCTGTGAATGGTCGCCATGACCTGGTCATGCGCCTTGCGAACGTGCAGGAGAATCGGCAACCGGGCGGTTGAGGCTATGCGCAACTGCTGCTCAAATAACTCCTGCTGCGCTGCGCGGTCAACGTTTTCTGCATAGTAATCAAGACCGATTTCACCAATTGCCACAGGCCTCTCCGATCCGTTTCCGCTGACAAGCTCTTCCAGCTCCTGCAAATGATGCGGGTGGTGATATGCAAGATAAAGTGGATGCAGGCCGGGGGCGCCGAATACTCCCTGGCTGCAGCTGCAGAGCTGCATGAGCCGTTTCCAGCCCGCCTGCACCACCCCGGGCAGAATTATTTTTGTTACTCCCGCAGTATGTGCTCTGGCCAGCTCTGCCTCGAACTGTTGAAAATGTTCCTGTAGATCGAGGTGGCAGTGGGTGTCAATTAATTCCATTTGTCTTTATGCGTCTAATAATCTCAGTACAATATCGGAGCGACCCCGGAAAGAGACGACCATTCGGGAATATACCATGTTCCTGCCACCAGGAGCAGCCTTTTCCTCTATTTATCGGTGAAGTGCTGGCGGCGGGTAACTCGCAGCGTTATCGCAGGGAACTGCTTGAGGAGGCTGACACTGGCAGCAATAGATCACTGAGGTATCTGGGCGATAAAGTCAGCCATAAGCTGTAATACAATGGCCTGCGCCTCTATGTGAGGCACATGGGCACAGTTGGCAATGATCTCCACGCGCGCATAGCCGGAACTTTTTGCAGCGACGCATGCGGCATGTTCTGCGGAGGCGTATTGATCGTCACGTCCCTGGATGACCAGCAGCGGTACCTCAATGCTTGGCAGAAGATATTCAATATTCCAGGATAAAAACCAGTCCGCTAACCATGTTTTTGACCATGCGTGGTAGAGGGTTTCGGTTTTATCACCATGATATTTAGATAAGCCTCTGAGTTTGCCATTGGCCCATGCCTCATTGGCAACTTTTATCCCGGCAATAGTTTCGTCTTCGACAAAAACATGGGCCGCCTCCGTTATGATACCCCGCAGCAAGGGAGGTCGCTCGGAGCCGAAAATTAAACTGATACTGCCACCATCGGAATGGCCGATCAGGATGTAAGGACTAGTCGGAAGTACTTTTTTCAGAAGTTCCGGCAACTCGTTGAGCGCGTAGCCGTGGAGATAATGAATTGTCCGTTTCTGATGCAGGGCAGAGGATTTGCCGTAGCCCAGCCGGTCGTAAACCAGTCCCGGGCAACCGGTCGCTGTACATAATTTTGCCGGGAAATCGCCCCACATCGGAATACATCCCAGTCCTTCATGCAAAAAAACCAGGTAAGGCCGCGTGGTGTTGCCGGCAATGAGCTGGTAGTACAGCCTGTGGGTTGTATCTGCTGTCAGTGTATCTCTTTTAAGGTATGGCAATTATTATCTCCAGGCGGCTCTGTAATTGATCATTTTCAATATCCAAAAAAATAACCAAATTTGTAGACAAAAAACAAGCAATACAATAGATTCATTGGGCTACAGGAAAGGGTTGTCAAATTTTTGGGGAAATTTGACCTGCCTTAACACATCTATTCCTAATCATCGGGCAGGAGAGCAATGGGTTGTAACAAGTACGGTGAGGAGTCACACCCTCATATCATTATAGACGAATGCAAAGGCTGTGGCAGGTGTATTGACGCTTGTCCCAAGGATTGTCTGCGTTTTGCAGAGAAGATGAACGGCAAGGGATATATCCCCGCAGAATATATCGGAAAAGGATGTACCGGTTGCGGTATATGCTTCTATAATTGTCCGGAACCCTACGCCATTGAGGTGTACAAAAAGGACAAGGAGTAATCGCTGATGAGAAAATTCATTAAAGGAAATGAGGCCGTTACTGTCGGTGCTCTGTATGCGGGATGCGAGATTTATTTTGGCTACCCGATTACCCCGGCAAGTGAAATTGCCCATTCCGCCGCACGCCTTTTTCCGCAGCGGGGCAAGGTGTTTTTGCAGGCGGAGTGCGAAACGGGCGCTATTAATATGATTTACGGCTCGGCCAGCAGCGGTAGAATGTCGATGACCGCCTCTTCCGGCCCGGGCATGAGCCTAATGTGTGAAGGCATTTCCTATCTTGCCGGCGCGCAGCTGCCGGCGGTGATCGTTGATGTCCAGCGAGCCGGCCCTGGTCTGGGCAATATCGGACCGGAGCAGGGTGATTATAATCAGGCCGTAAAAGGCGGCGGACACGGCAACTACAAGGCCATTGTCCTGGCACCTTCGTCGGTTCAGGAAATGTGCGATCTGACCATTAAGGCCTTCGAACTTGCCTATAAATACCGTAATCCGGTTATTGTCCTGACCGATGCTGTTCTCGGCCAGGTGATGGAATCGCTGGAGATACCCGAGCACCCCTTTACCCCTCCTGATGCAAGCGAGTGGGCGGTACAGGCCGATAGCAAGACACGGAAAAATCTTATTTCGTCGATATATCTGCAGAACGATCTTCAGGAAAAACACAATTGGCTGCTCGATGCCAAATACGCCTCGATGAGTGTCGATGCCGCATCGAAAAACTATCGTACCGAAGATGCCGAGCTGATTCTGACCGGTTACGGCTCCTCTGCGCGGATTGCCCGTTCGGCAGTCGATGCCCTGCGGGCGGAGGGCATCAAGGCAGGCCTGTTCAGACCACTCACGCTTTTTCCATTTCCTCAGGACGAGCTGCGAAAAGTTGCCAAAGGCAGAAAAATCCTGGTGGTCGAGCTGAGCAACGGTCAGTATCGGGATGATGTATTGCTCCATCTTGACAGAAAAGAATATGTGCCGGTCGAGTTGGTCAACCGCATGGGCGGAATGCTGGTGACGACGCAGGAAGTTGTGGCTGCGGCCCGAAAAATGATGGAGGCAGTTGAATGTTAAAAAAAGCGGTAGGATTTTACGAGCACTTCGAGAGAAAAGACGGCAGCAAGACCAAGGCTACCCATTATTGCGCCGGTTGCGGCCATGGCATCATCCATAAACTCATTGCCGAGGCGGTGGCCGAATGTGGCCTGCAGGATGACACGGTCTTTGTGTCCCCGGTCGGCTGTGGCGCTTTTTGCTACTACTACTTCGACTGCGGCAATGTCGCCGCGCCCCACGGCAGGGCATCTGCGGTGGCGACGGGGTTGTCGCGATCGCTCCCCGGCAAGGTGGTTATCGCCTATCAGGGCGATGGCGATCTGGGTGCAATAGGTTTCAACAACGCCTTTCAGGCCGCCAATCGAGGCGAAAAATTTGTCTGCTTCTTTATCAATAATGCGATTTACGGCATGACCGGCGGCCAGATGGCTCCAACGACCCTGCCCGGGCAGAAGACGGCGACCACGCCTTTTGGCAGAGATGTGACGACAGACGGGTATCCGCTGAAGGTGTGTGAAGTCTTCAATCAATTGGAAGCCCCGATTTTTATCGAACGGGTCTCGGTAGCCGATACCAAAAGAATTCTTAAAGCCAGAAAAGCGATCCGTAAAGCGATCGAGATTCAGAAAGAAGGTAAAGGTTACGCCTTTGTCGAGATTCTTTCGCCCTGTCCGACCAATATGAAAGTCAGTGCTGTTGCCGCGGCCCAGTTTACCATTGATGCTATGGAAAAAACGTATCCGCTGGGCAATTTCCGCGATCGGAGTGCGGAGGCAGCACCCCCCACCCGTCATAATACGGTAAAAGCCCTGGATGAGCTGGTTGTGGCCAGCAGTTCCGAGCAGGTTGATGCGGGCGGTTTTGC
>JBBRDD010000115.1:0-15251 GCA_038204235.1 Desulfobulbales bacterium | reverse complement strand
GCGGTCGTCTCGGGCAGAATGGTCGGTCTGGTCGGCGCTTCCAACAATCCCGTATCCGGCATGACCATTGCGACACTTCTTGTCGTCACGACTGTCCTGAAGCTTATGGGCAATACCGGTGATCTTGGAATCAAGACCGCACTGATGATCGGTGGCGTTGTCTGCGTTGCCATCGCCGTAGCAGGTGGCACGGCACAAAGCCTTAAGACGACCTTTATCATCGGCGGCACTCCCAGAAAAGTTCAGCTCGGCATGTTTGCCGCTCTTGCAATTGCCTCTATTGCTGCGGGAGGTACCTTGATTTTACTGAACTCGGCGTATGGCATCGGTGACGTGGCCGTTCCTGCACCACAGGCAACGCTCATGAAAATGATCGTCAACGGCATCATGACGGCTCAACTTCCGTGGACACTGGTATTTATCGGTGTGGCTCTGGCAGTATTCTGTTTCATGGCGAAAATACCAATCCTCGCGGTTGCCCTTGGTATTTATCTTCCCATAGGTCTCACTGCGGCAATATTTGCTGGCGGCATCGTCAGAGATCTCGTGGAGAGAAAAATGAAACCCGCCGCCAGGGAAAAGGACGCTGAAGATGACAAAACGGCGGAAAAGGAAAAAAATGTTGACCTCGATAAGGCGGTTGAAAAGGGGATACTGCTTGCATCAGGCCTTGTCGCGGGAGACGCCTTGATCGGCATTGTTATCGGCATCTTCGCCGCTATCGGGACGGATATCGCGTTTGGACTCAAGCTCTTCCCCGTTATTGCAGAGAGCAACCTGGCAGCATTTGTCATGTTCCTGTTACTGGCAATCTGGATGTATATCTATTCGACGAGAAAGGATTGATCAAAATGACCCGGCAAAGCAGTGCAAAGGATAAATATAACTTTGTCCTCTATATTCCCGAAATCATCCACCAGAAATTCAGAGTGACCGATACGGGCACGGTCATTCTGGATTTCAAAATAAATCCATTAAAAAAGCTGCTGGGCAGGCTTGTCAACAGAGAACCCGTTGCAAACCTTGAGTTGGACGAGCTTTCTTCATCGGTGTGGCTCAACATGGATGGAACGCGAAGCATCCTGGACTTAGCCCGCATCCAAAGCAAAAAAACCGGAGACGACATTGACGAGGCTGCACGAAGAATTGTCCAGTTTATGCGATATATTGCCAATAGAGGCTGGATCAAATTTAAACTGGCCGAGCATAAACCAAATTCACAGATTGCGAATCTTTGATTCAACAAAGTTGATTCTGCGTCATCTGCTAATTGCTTTCAGTGCAGATATTAAATATTTTGGATTATGTGCAGAATCGTACATAGGATGAACTTCCTTGTCAGTTTCAAACAAACTATAAACCGCCATTTGAGCAGTTCTAACAGAATATTCAACAGTAAACACGCAATCTTTGGGTGCTTCGGAAAATTGACCTAAGAATGCAAAGTTGGTAGAGCCATTAGGTACAACATCCGGTCTGTCACCAAATTCACGAGGCATAAACAAGCTATCAATGAAAGGCATTGCAACAGGAATACAATTTACTTTCCCTGCATCGGTGACAGGTTTCATCAACTCTTGTATTTTTAAATGGAAATAGAGTTCTTCCAGCATTTCAGCACCTGTACATTCAGCCATTGTTTTGTCGATATAATTTCCTTTTTTATCCGGATAGAGACCATAGCCCCAGAAAATCTTAACGTCATCAGGTTGATTGGGGAAGTGAGGTTGACGGGCAATTACAAAAGACATCAACCAATTTGAATCGGTTAGAGTTACCAATCCACCGGTCCCGTCAACATTACCAGAAAAATTTTCCATATAATCGTGGAACGTAGTGTCTTTCATCGTAGCCGTAAACGAATACCATTTTTGTAAATCAATATTATCACAAAATGGATCAGGGTTTCCAAAAGCACTATCTTTTTCAGCAATTTTTTTCCACAGCTTCCAGGAACCGGATTCTGAGATTCCTTTCAGTTGAGCCGGAGTATCCCAGGTGCCATTGTCTGTACTATCGGTTATTGAACCATTGGTAAAGAATACATAATCATTCTTTCCAAGCAGTATCTCACTCTTATCTTTGCAGTGCAGTGTGGTTGCAGTTTTCTTTCCCTCCGAAAAGTCAAAATCAATATCTACAACTTCCCGATCCATACTGAAGGTGACGCCTTTTTGTTCGAGATATTGTTTCATTGGTCTAATGACAGAATCATATTGATTGTACTTGGTACGCATTATCCCACCTAACTTGTTAAGGCCCTCAACGAGATGAATAAAACGTTTCATGTATCGTCTCATTTCGGCCAGGCTGCACCACTTTTGAAAGGCGAACATTGAAGACCAGATAAACCAGAACTTAGTCTCAAAAAAACTTTGGTCAAACCAATCTTCGATTCGTTTATTTCCCAAAGACCTTTCAGAAACGAAGGTGAGCTTTAAAAAATCTGCCTGTTGAGTGAGTGATAAATCATATGATGATACATCTAATTTGCTCCCACCCTTCAAAAGCCTTGCCTGGGCATTTGAAACGAATCGTTCATTAAACTCATATGATTCATCACGCACAGAGATGTTTGGGTCTTCCAATGAAGGTATGTGCGAAAGTAATTCCCAATAACATTCATAATGCATTTCGTGCATTCTTCCCCCTCGCACGACAAAACCTTCTTCTCTATCACCTGCTCCATCACAGGCTCCACCCGGAATTTTGTCTTTTTCCAATATAAGGATGTTCTTGCCTGGTACTCTGGCATCTTTTTCCAAATAAACAGCACTTGCAAGAGAGGAAATTCCACTCCCAATTAAATACACTTTGGCATCTCTGGGATTTTGATTCTTTTTTGTGTTCATAAATATTCCTTTTGCAGCTGCAATTTTGATGTGCATAACAAGTTGTCATCCGGCTCTTCGTATCCACCCACGAAGATGGGGTTTGCACTTCGTTTTTGATGAATGAATACCTGCGTTTTGTCTCACTTTTTAGCATCATCGTTGGATGGAGAAGGTCTTTTGGCAATTTTGTAAATCACCTCAACACGATTTTGTGATTCGTTGTCCAGCTTCAAATATGAAGGGAGAAGCACGAGACCAACGGATATCTTCCCGTCGGTGGTAATATTTTCCAATGGGATTTTTTCCGTATAGATGATTTGAATATTTTTCAGAGCCAGGCTTCCGCCCGTAACCTTTACCAGGTCAGGAGATACGCGTGCATCCTGCAGGATAAGTCCGGGCGGCAGTTTGCCACTCCAGTCCGGCTGAATGGGCAGTTTTTTCTGGTCCACCATGTCGAGGTTCACCTTGAGTATCTGCGGTTCCACCTGTTTGAGATGAATGCCCGGCGGCAGGACGATACTGTCACTGGCGATGGCGATCTTATTGCTGCCTACCACCGCGTTTGCCAGATCGAGCTTGACCTTCACCTGATCGGGCCGGACCGACCTGATCAGCGACCCTGACCCGCTGAGTTGAAGCGTTACGCTACTTGCGGAGGTGGCCAACAGCTCCATTTTCGGCCCCCTGTTCATAAACTCCACCGGCACCTCCATGGTTACGAAGGTCTCAAATCCCCGGGCAAAACTGAACCAGATGCCGGTTATGCCAATCAGACAGATCATGGCCGCAAGGCTCAGTTCCATTATCCGGTGCCTGGCTCCCTTGGTGGCATGTACTGTGCCGGCGTGTTCACGCAGCATTCGATCCAGGTCATTACTGTCCTTGATGTGTATTATCGCTCTGTCTTTGAACACCGTTACCTCACCCCGTTCCTCGGAAACAACGATGACCAGGGCATCGGTCTTCTCGGCCAGTCCGAAAGCGGCACGATGCCGTGTGCCGAAGTGAGAGGGCAGATCTTTACTCTTCGAAAGAGGGAGAATGGCGGCGACTTCGACGATCTGATCCCCCTGGATCACCGTGGCACCGTCATGTACCGGTGTTCCATGCCAGAAAATGCTCAACAGCATCTCCCGGGAGAGTTTTCCCTGCCAGGGAACTCCGCCGTGCACCACTGACTCGATGCCTTTTTTCAGCGGCAGAACGATCAGCGCACCCAATTTATGGCGCGCCAATTCGTAGACGCTTTCCACAATGATATCTATCGGAGTCTGGATCTGACGTTGGGGTATGCCCCAAAAAAACGACATGAAACTGCGGGCTTGCAGGACACCGGCAATTTCATTACGAAATACGATTATGATTATCAGGGCAGCGGCCGCAATAATGCCCTGCATAGCCCAACTGGTGACGATCAGGCCCATGCTCATCGCCATCCGTTCCAGGATCCAGAGCATGGCGATGGCAATGACCATCCGAATCACATTAGTACCCCGAAAGAGTACGTAGAGCCTGAATAAAATATAGCTATTGAGGAGGATATCGACGAGATCTTGCCAGCGCAGGCCGACCAGAGATTGTATCAGTGGGTCCATGATTTTAATCCGTTATACTGAATCGTAATGTATACAAGAGCTTGTCATTTTCATCAGTGACAGCTACCTGCCATGCTCCTTTATCTGCGTCCCTGAGCTGCATACTGGAGACGGACGACCAACGGGGTGGGTTGAGTGAAAGTTGTTTTGCGGAAATCAGTTTCCCTTTGTGATACCATTTATGATAAATGACGGTTTGATTGACCACCTGGTCAAACTTCGTGAAACATGAGACCTGGCCCAAATCGATGGAAAAGACGACAGCCGGATTGACTGGAGCTAATTTCTGAACGGACTCGCACATAACGGCTTTGACAAGCATCGGACCTGCTGAGGAGGCAGAGACTTCCTGGGTCCACGCGGAATCGGGAGCGTTAAGCGCCAAAGCCAGGGTAACAATGAAACACAATTTCCAACCTAATGTTTTCATGGATTTTTCACCCGCAACCCAGCTCCCGATTGCCCCGTGACAGCATCGGACACCTCGGATAGTTTTCATAAACTGCAATGTGTTGCTTAATCATAACGAATTCTCTCGTGATATTTTATCTGTGATCTTGAGGAAGACATGTAATTACGTTCTTACTTTTACAAATGCCTTCATGCTTTATGCGGAAAAGGGTATTTCTTCATCTGCAGCTTATTGCAGATCCCGGCTTTACCCTAAGACAGATGCATCGTCAATCAATTCGCCTGTGGTGTAGGACTCGAACAGCAATCTTTATGCCATATTCACAATGCTCAGCGTCATATCATCCATCACTTTGATTTATTATGAATAATTATCCCAAAAATGAACTGCAGGGAGACTGTTGAAAACTGAACATAAAGGGTTGTATTTAACCTATTGGTCATATCCAACCTTTTGCCGTTTTCCTGGAGCTATGGATAGATCATCATAATGCCATCACCGTTTCTGTATGTTTTCGATACAATTGATTCGACCCGGAAGGCACTGTTGCCGTAACACACTGGACTCATTTCTGCTATAAAGAACCATCCCCCGTGTTTTGCTGTGTAATGGACCTCCAGGCGATTGTGAGAATTCAAAATAGTCCATTATCAAAACCACTCTTTCGTGTGCTGGTTGTGAGTTGCTGAACAACTTGCTGGGGCAATGAACAGCAAATTCCTGTTTCGGAGAGTTGACAGCTATTAGCAAAGTATATTGGGAGTCTGAATATGGGGTGTCTATTTTCTTCGCCTGCAATGGAATCTATGTTCCATATCACTCTGGTCACATGCGACCATTGGTTATATGTGACCTTCTTTTGGTGGGTGACGATGGCGATTCTTTCGAACTCGTTATGGAAAATTATTATATAATATTAGGATGATAGGTGATTCAGGACATCGAGGTTGCCTCATGGCACGACAATTGAAGTAAAATGTGTATCACGAGAAATGGGTTGTTCGGCCTGTTACTGGACAAAAGTTGTCAAGGTACCAAACCCTGCAAAAGTGGAGGAGCCCTATGCTGAAAAGATAAAATGAGAGTAAGTGGAGTTTTCATTCGGCAATAATTGGTTTGAGAGGATCTCTGATCCAGCAAAAGATACAACAATAGAATGGAGTAGAAAAATGAAAAAGATACCTGCATTATTACTTTTAGCGTTAATTTTTGGGATATCGAGTATAGCCGCCGCAGCGGATAATTATTCCAGCACTATCAAAGTGTTTCGTGATTCACCCGCCCTGGCAAAATTTTTTAAAAGTTCATACGGGTATGCAGTTTTTCCCACTATCGGCAAAGCTGGGTATGTAATCGGTGGTTCCTACGGTGTCGGCCAGGTCTACCGCGGTAACAAGGTGACGGGAAAATCAACAGTGGTTGAGGGATCGATCGGACTCCAGCTGGGCGCCGAGGCTTTCAGTGAAATCATCTTCTTCCAGGATAAACGGGCCTATGCTGAGTTCACCAAGGGTAATTTCGAATTCGGAGCCACTGCCCAGGCGGTAGCCATAACGGCTGGAGCTCAGGCCAGGACCGGTACCGCAGGTCAAAGTGCCGGTGCCAGTGCCGGACCTAAGACTGGCGTTCAGGCGAAGGTCAACTATGTCAAGGGTATGGCCACCTTCGTACACACCAAGGGCGGTCTCATGTACGAATTTTCCGTCGGCGGACAGAAATTCACCTTTGAAGCTTTGTGATATCTGAGATAGAAGCATAGAAAAGAGCGATCGTATATCTCCTGGCTGATTGCGCCGCGCACGAGTGCGCAAACCTGCCAAACGATGAATCAAGAGGGGTAAAAGCCGGGAGAACATTAACTGTAGGGGTTAGTTGACCAGCAATGGCGGTAGCGGTAGATGTACCGGCGAAGAGCCCCGGCAGTAGTTTTCGGTTCCGCCGTGGTGAGGAGGAGCTTGCTATTTGCTGATATTGAGCTTGCGCATGCGAGCGCGCAAGGTGCTCCGGTCAAGACCAAGGATTTCAGCCGCACTGTCTTTGCCGCTTATTTTCCACTTCGTCTGTTCCAGTACCCGGAGAATGTACTCTTTCTCCACCGTCTGCAGGGATCTTTGATTGGATCCGATATTCTTGACCGGCTTCTCCAGTTCATCTAGCAGCCGCAGTTTCGGGCCCGACGAGTTGATCACCGCCCGTTCGAGGACATTTTCAAGCTCCCGTATGTTGCCAGGCCAGTGGTAATCCTGTAAGGCGTTCATGACGCCGGTTGGGATGATACCAATTGCCTTGCCGATCCGTTTGGCAATTTTCCTGACATAAAAATCAACCAGAAGCGGGATGTCATCCGAACGGTCCCGGAGTGGCGGCACGGTAATCGGAAAGACATTTAAACGGTACCATAGGTCTTCACGGAACCTGCCCTCGCGGACTTCTTTTTCCAGGTTTCGGTTGGTGGCGGCCAGGATCCGCGTGTCGACCTTAATGGTATGGGAACTGCCGAGTCTTTCAAACTCACCGTCCTGGATAACCCGCAACAGTTTTGCCTGCAACTCCAGTGGTAATTCTCCGATTTCATCGAGAAACAGGGTGCCTCCGTCGGCAACCTCAAATCTCCCCAGGTGTTTGGCCTGGGACCCGGTGAAGGCGCCTTTTTCGTGGCCGAATAATTCGCTTTCGATAAGGTTTGCCGGCAGGGTGGCACAATTCACTTTTATCAGGGCCCGATTTTTCCGCAGGCTGGAGCTGTGCAGGGCTCGGGCGACCAGCTCTTTGCCGGTACCTGTTTCGCCAAGAATCAGGACAGTGGTGTTGCTGCGTGAAATTTGTTCAATCTTATAGTGAACATCATTGAGCCCATCGCTTTTTCCAAGAATATTCTCATGGTTGTATTCCAGCTTTATTTCATCCTGCAGATAGGCCCTTTCCGCCTCCAGCTGGTCCTTCAGTTTTTTAATTTCGAGCAGGGACGTTTCTGCTATCTGTCTTCTTTTTTCCGCCTCTTCCCTTGCCTCAATGAGATCTATCAAGCGCTTTTCGACCAGCTGCTCAAGACCTCTACGGTTATATTCAAGCTCTGTTACATCGGCAATCGCCAAAAAGATAAACTTTGGCTGATTCTCGTCTCTGAAAATCCATCTTGCGTTCAAATGAAGTATCTTATGACCCAGATCCTCAAATTTATGCTCCAGCTCGAAGTCGTCAAATTTTGAATTTTCAGGGAGGATGTTTTCCAGTAACTCTCTCAGTTTGGGGATGTCC
Organism: Desulfobulbales bacterium; assembly: GCA_038204235.1. Classification (GTDB taxonomy): domain Bacteria; phylum Desulfobacterota; class Desulfobulbia; order Desulfobulbales; family Desulfocapsaceae; genus Desulforhopalus_A. The sequence continues at coordinate 7,149 of JBBRDD010000115.1, read as the reverse complement.
CATTGCCGGTTGCCAAGATCATATATCGTTACCCCTTCGGCCTCATCGGCGTTAACTTGGAAGGTCCGGTAGAAAGCGTTATTGGCCCGCATCACTTTCAACTCGGCGTCGAGCACCAGGACGGGTTCGTGAATCGAGGTCAGAATGACCTCCAGAACAGCGAGAAATGAATCCGTGATCTGCGGTTCTTTCACGGATTTAATTTTTTTTGTGTCTCGCATCGTTGGGGAGCGGTCACTTTTCATGGGAAGCTCTTTGTCTTCAGTTTCCGGATCGATTGAGCCGTCTGGATACAATCTGGGGAATGAATACGATTGTTTTTGTCGTCTTACGGGTTATAAAAAACCGGTTTATAGTCATGAAACAATGCCAAGATACTGTCAAAATCCGTCAGGTAATGCCGAGCTCATAAATATTTTTCTTTGGGACACTCTTTTTACCCAGCAAATATTATAATTCATAACGCGAAATTATTCTACAACGATGGTGTAACTGGGTGTCCTCATCTTTAGGGCGTATCATCACCCCATGTACACTTTTACTCAATAGTTTTGTCGCCACTCATTGCAACCTCCCTCGCTTTTTTGCAATGGATTGCGGTGGGGGAATGGATGTCAATGGACAAAAAAGACAAGAAAAAACCCGCAAACTGTTTCCAGTTGCTGGTTTAAAAGACTTTGATGGAAATCTTTGGATAAATCTAGAGCGGGAGCAAAACTCAGATTATTTTACATTCAATTACAATGAGATAAATATGATTATTGGGTTCGATATTTTTAAATATACCCCTTGGTACACCCTTTATGCTATGGCTACCACTATTTAATTCTACAGCGTTACAGATGCCTCCCTTCTCATATTAATGAAGAGGCATTTCAAAATCGAACCTGACATTCTAACACTAAAATACGTCATTCGAAACGCCAGAACAATTCCAAATTATATAGGCACACTTTAGTTTGTCCGGTTGAGTGTAGAGGTGGTCAAGGGTTTTTTCGTTGAATTTACTTGGTGACCCAAGGGACTCGACCCCCTGTTATCGGCGTGAGAGGCCCTTTTTTAGCGCACTCCCTACGTGATTTTAGGTAGTTACATGGCACTAGTTAGCATTAAAATACACTAAAAATCACCTGGAAAACCACCTGAGATTTACTCTGTTGGTAGCCTCTCATGGACGCATTCATAACTTAATTGATTACTTTAGAAGAAAAAATGATTGATAGTATTCTGATTGCGCAGTGTCAAAAAAGAAGGATGGATTTCCGGTAGCCGGCTAATGGTAATCTTTGAGGATGTTTCTATTCCAGGATAAGTTCGGGGGAAACCTGTTTACTGCCCGATCGGCGGCCGGCATAAAGGTGGCGTGAACGTGATCTTGGCTTTGATGTGGAACGTGGGAACCTGTCGTTCCGATGCCAAGGGAGAAATCCAAGTGGAGACCCCACGAGGATGAGAGTACCGATGCGGAGCACAGGGACGGATTACCTCATAGTAGTGATGAACCCTCTGTAATGGAGGTGGAGCGAAGGGGGTAACATGTCTGAAGTTACTTATTGGTCAACCAGAGATGGGAGGAACCTTCGAGTAATGCAAACCTTACTGAATAGGGGACATGAGGAGCCGGATGAGTCGAGAGACTCAAGTCCGGATCTGTGAGGGCCTGGGGGTGAGATTCCCCCGGCCTACTCGACTTGATAATTCCAACCGCTCTATTTTAACCCATTTGTTTCCGAAATATTTTTGAATGTTCGGAAGTGCCAGACGATGCTCCATTTCGATCGTGACATTTTGTCTTGATCAATTTCAAACTGAACCAGGAAGAAGCTCATCCAGCGATGTAATCTTTCCGACCAGCGATGTATCGAAGATATTATTCTGAGCAATGTTCAACTCACGCTCCAATACCTTCGCCTCAACTCCATTCGCCAAGTATACCTTTTCCATGGTGGCATTTGACCCCGTCTTACCTGCCCTTTTTAGTCTCTCAGCATTTTTTACGGGGAATAAACTTTCCGGAACTTGCGTTAAAAATAACGTTATAAGTATCTGATTTCTGTTGTTCAGCCATGATATCCTCTTTTCATATAGTCCCCAACATTAGCAGTAAAAGTGCAGATGTCTTTGTCATCAGCGAATTCTATCATCGCTGAAGATTTCTCATTGTCTGACAACGTTTCGGCTGTGGAGGTTTGTTGCGTCAACAAGGACTCGATTCAGTAAGCTCTTAAGACCATCCCTTGTGTATGGTTTGTGCAGGAAAGCTTGGGGTAAATCCTTGTAATCACCTTCCATTGCATGGGTTTCATCGTAACCGCTGGAAAGGATTACCGGAAGATCTGGCTTGATTTTACGCAGGGCAGCAAGGGTTTCCCAACCGTTCATATCCGGCATGGAAAGATCGGTGAGAAGACAATCTATACTGTTATGATGTTTTTGAAACAGAGCTACGGCCTCGTTTCCACCTGAAGCTACAAAGACAGTAAAACCAAGGTGTTCAAGTACTGCCTCTGTTACCGTGCAAAATAAAGGATCATCGTCGACCAATAGCACAGTTTTTTTTACCGTGAAAGTCTCTTGTTTTGTCATCAGGGTACACTTTACAAAAATGATTATTAACAACTTCCTTCCCTTGGTTTATGCGCCTTTGGGGAATAGGGCTCAATAGCATGCCGAGACGGGAAATGTTGCTTTCGGTCTCCAAAACTGGCTTTTTCTGTTGGGTTGTCCAATTGTGAACCTTACTCTTTTAAAAGCAATCATTGTGCCAGGTACACATCATTGTTGACCACATCGACTAACATGGCGCTTTGTCAGAGACAATTATTCAAGAAACAACGAACAGGGAGCTATCAATGGACCTACGATATTGGTCAGATACCGCCAATTGGTTACGTGTGACCAATATAGATTTTCAGGGCTTTTAAGATGAGAGATCACATGAACAAAGTGCCTAAGACCTGGCACAATGGTTGCAAAATTAAAGAGTAGCATAGTTACACCCTCCCCACGGAAACCTCCCTACCGTAATCCTAACCACGATCTGTGACCGAGACATCGGAACACCATCAGTGTCGATATCGGCGACAAACAATTCAGACAGGATTCAAAATCATGAACATAAGCCCTTACGCAGGCAAACCCGCTGGCCCATCGATGCTGGTTCGCGTACCAGAACTGGTCACGGCCTACTATACAATGAAACCCGATCCCGCGGTTCCGGAACAACGGGTTGTTTTCGGCACCTCGGGGCACCGTGGTTGCGCCTTTGACAAGGCGTTCAATGAAAACCATATCCTCGCCATCAATCAAGCCATCTGCAGGTACCGGGCACAGAAAATGATCGATGGTCCGCTTAGTCTCGGCATGGACACACATGCCCTTTCGGTGCCGGCATATGCCGGGGCGCTCGAGGTGCTGGCGGTGGAGATCATGGCGCGGATGGGTCGCGACCGGGGCGACATCTACCAGAAACTCACGCAGGAGTTCGGTGAGCCGCAGTATGAACGCGTTGAGGCGCCGGCCACTCTAGAGCAAAAGGAGCTGCTGGCGAAACTTTCGCCGAGGCAGATCAAACGTAGTGAACTAGCAGGCGAAAAGATCCAGACTATCCTCACCGAGGCGCCGGGGAACGGCGCTCCCATCGGCGGGTGGAAAGTAATAACTGAGAACGGATGGTTTGCGGCGCGTCCGTCAGGAACCGAAGATATATATAAGATTTACGTCGAAAGCTTCCACGAGACAGGTCATCTGAGCCACATCCTGGAGGAAGCACAGACAATCGTCGGCGAGGTACTGGCCTCGTCCTTGCCTCAACTGGAAACTTTGCCCGCATCGGAACCAAAGGAGAATAGGTCTCGAGCATCAACTATTCAAGAATCATACGATACTTTGTGTGCCTCATTCCTAATAAAAGTTCCGGTTTAATGGCCGTTTACCGGGGTTAGGTAAGAACCTTTATCAATGACTGGCGATACCAGGGTGAAAAGCATTTTCAACCTATTTTTCCTTCCACTGTCAAGCCCAACAAACTCAACGCTGTATCGCCAGGTTGATGTCTTGCTTTTCGGATCAGTGACTAATTTTTTCGACTTAAAATGCCCCGTAACTTGATTTATCAGATATTCAAAGTTCGTCAGGATATCAAAAATGAGAATATCCATCTTCAGTGCTCCTTCAGTGACATCCATTTCCTCTGCGCACAATAATGAAATGCCACCCAGGGCTATGTCGTAAATTCTTGTTACGATAGGCTTTGGAAAATTTGTCAGCGCTGCGATACCGTTGGCCCTGGTCCTGTTTGATTTTCGTTTGGTGTGGTGGACATCAAGGAGAGTGCCGGGTGTGTACATACATTCCCTGTCAAATCCATTTTGATAAAATGATGGAAGGCTTTGCCGGCTGTTTTCAGTCTTTAAACCTGAATTCCCGGTCTTTTGTAACGAGGTTGCGAATCCAAGTGTTGTGTTATGGGGTAGCACAATAAATAAATCAATATAAACAAGCACATAATAAAGTTGCAGATATTGATTCAGTTGTTTCTATGATTTTCAAAACCTCGTTACAGTAAACAATTATAACGAGGTTGATTTAGTGCAATTTGACTTATTAATACTATAGATTTAGATACTTAACTTGTTTCCTCGTTACAAAAGACCGGGAACTCAGGTTTAAAACTTCAATGGTTTTTGAGGGTTCCTTAGGTGTTGTTGGCAGATGCTGCAATGCACTTTTGCTTGTAGAAGCACCCTGGTAAAAGCCAGCAGCCGCCGTGTTTGAACTGGACTCCTTGGATGTTTCATAGTTCGCAGAATCGTCTCCCATAGCTGCCTCCTACTACTAATAATCTTCCGGTTGTTGTCTTTCGGCGTTTCCCTGCAAGGCTTAAAAATAGCTGTCTTTCATCTTTCCGTTCGGCATCTGCTGTGCCTTTTGTAGATACAATAACCGACTCATCACTTCAAAATTCAGCGTTTTTCTGTAGTAATCGAGTTCGGAATAATCAAAGTATTCGTCGGCATCATCCTCCTTCATCCTGAGAAAAACATTATTCACATTTTCTTAAACTTTTGTCTTCGCCGGCGAACAGTTTCCTGTTTGTCCCTTCGAGGAAGGCAATGGTATTAAAATGCTCCATTTCTTCGCTTGCGAGCATGCTCAAAATAGTCCTAAAGCCTTGTGTCCGGCAATTCTCAGTAAGCTCCAGGCAGAGGCCGTCTTCGTTTAACTTCATTTGGTCTGGGATGAATCTTCTCCCAGCTATTAGCGCATATGAAAGTTGTTCCCGCCTATCAGTCCGAGCAGGCCGATAACAATCAAATATATGGCAACGATGTAATTCAGCAGACGGGGTGCAACCAGAATAAGAATGCCGGCGATCAATGAGACCAGCGGCGTGAGGCTCAGATGCAAATTATTGATGTTCATGTTTTCCTCCCTGGAGATGATTTAAGCGTGTACGGTTATGACGGGTCACCTATACCCCGCCTGGAATCGGCAGCGGTCTCTTCGAAAGAAGACGAATTGTTTTTAGGTACCGTCACAGCCTCGATTCGCCTCCAAACGTACTGGAAATCAAATCCTTCCATCCGTTACTTATTAGATTTTTCCACTGCCTTCATATTTGCTTTTATGGCATTAGCCATCGCGTTCTTTTTAGCGGTTTCTTCGGTCTGGAGTAGTTCTGGGAGACTTTGATATTTCGGTTGTTTTTCGAGTTTGCGCTTTTCATTGCTTTTTTTTGAACTTTTTTCCTTATTAGTTTTACCACCCTGGTCTTCCATGCTCGTGCTCCTTTCTAACTTGTTAATTTTTTTAAATTATGTAAAAAAATGCCGCTTTTGTCGCATAGTTTCCACCCTTAAACAACTGATTGGCCAATCGGACCAGTCTTCTGTATAAACACTTGCTGTGTACTCATATGATCTCCGTTGTTTCAATGTGGCTGAGAACTCATCCGGAACATTCCATCATTCGGACCGGACACCATAACTCCTTGGCGGCGACCGGCTCTTTTGTTTATAACGCAAACAATGTGCCAAATATCGCTTTCTTAAAAATGCTTGCCCTATCACTCTGCTTTCTTGTGGAAAATTGCTCTACAGGCAGAGACTCGATAGGCCCTCATAGACATCCCCTGCAGGTCATATATGGCCATGTGGTTATATATGACCTGTGATGAGGAACCCGGATGCTTTTTGAGGGGGATGATGGGGTAGGCAGGTTTACCGGCGATGATAGCCGCCGGCATTTACCGATTCTACCGTCGAGGGGATCTTACTATTTCGCGATATTGAGCTTGCACATGCGAGCGCGCAAGGTACTGCGATCAAGACCAGGGATTTCGGCTGCACTGTCCTTGCCGCTTATTTTTCTTCTCGTCTGCTCCAGTAACGGGATCAGGGGATCTTTTCTAGAATCATGATGCAGGTCTCAAAAAAAAACCGACTCTCTTTATTAATCAATCCTTCATCTCTATCACTAGTACAATGTACATCTTAAATATTCGCATATAACGCAATATGTGTTATTGTCGTTCTTATAACCTATAACAGGGAGGACGACATGGCACCGCGATACAAAGTAACATTAACCAAAGAGGAACGACAGGAATTAGAGGCCATTTCTACTAAAGGCAAAAGAGCTGCTCGCACCGTATTATATTCTCGTGCATTGCTGCTCCTCGATGCAGGTGAATATGGTCCCAAGTGGTTTGTCGAGAATGTTGCAGAAGCTTTGGGGATAACCTCTCGAAGCCTGGAACATTTAAAAAAGCGATTCGTCGAGCAAGGTCTTTCTGCCGCCATTGAACGTAAAGAACGGGTGACACCTCCACGCGAGATCCAGTTCGGTGGTGATTTTGAAGCACAACTTTTGGCTCTGGCTTGTTCGGAAACCCCAGAAGGCAGAAGTCGGTGGACCGTTCGACTTTTGGCTGAAAAGTTGGTTGAGCTGAATATTGTGCAGAGCGTTTCTCCGATGACGGTATGTAATACTTTAAAAAAAATGAACTTCAGAACTCCTGAATTCAACGATTTTGCTATGACACCAGTTCGTAAAAGAGCCTCATATTTGTGCCAGGAAATTGAGTACAGGTAGTGTTAAGTTCATTGCACAAATGCTGCAGAGTTTTTCCGCTTGACCCGTTCGCCA
>JBBRDD010000114.1:0-15472 GCA_038204235.1 Desulfobulbales bacterium | reverse complement strand
CGGTCTGGTTGAACAACAGTTGACAACCGAAGAGCTGGCCCGGACGAGTCATGGCAGCGGCGGGCGAGGCTATACCAATCTGCTGCGCCTTGAATCGCCGAATGATCTCGGCAAACTTCTCAGCTATCAATGGGGCGAGGTTCCCCTGATGCTGGTTAAATCCGATAACCCGGCCGCTGGCGAATTCGCCCTGAACAGCAGAGATATTCTCCTGTTTAAAAAACATCCGGAGGCAACGAGCGCCCGCAACATGCTGCCATGTATCGTGCGGAAAACATACCAGACAGACTGGCTGGTCGGCGTCGAACTCGACTGCCGGGGCAATACCCTCATCGCCGAAATTGTCCCCCAATCGTTAGAAGAGCTGGATATCCGCCCAGGAAACAAGATCGTTGCTGTTTTTAAGGCATCTGCGTTTCAACGCCTTTATTAAGCCTGCCTTTTTCTCTGTCACTGGATAGCCTTCAAGTCGACAGCCCATCCTAGGTTTAGAACCTATACCTTCTCAGTTTTTTTTGCAGATAGAAATAGGTTTTATGCCGATTGTCTGACATTCGCAGATCAAATACTGTGATTCCCATGCATATATGATGTCGCGATGAAACAGATTAGCACTGTTTTTTAACAGGATCTCAGCTGTAAGGCACTCATCCCGCCCAAAAGATTTGCGGGACTCTTTGTAATACTCGCTCGACGGGTGCTCTGTTTAGTACCCCCTTGAGGGGTGTTCTTTGTAATCCCGCCTAAAAGATTTGCGGGATAAGTTCCTTCACGAAATAATAATTCAGGAGTTACATCGATGTTCAGGCAAAGTGTTAATTGTGACATGCTCAGCCCGGTTTCGTTCCTCACCCGGAGCGCTCGGGTATATCCGAACAAGGTTGCCGTGGTCTATGGAGATATCAAGTACACCTACATCGAATTTCAGGAACGCATCCACCAGCTGGCAAATTCGCTGCTGGAGCACGGAATCGGGGCCGGTGACAAGGTCGTCTTCATCTGTCCCAATACACCTCCTCTGCTTGAGGCGCATTACGCCATCCCCATGATTGGTGCTATTTTAGTATGTCTAAATACCCAGCTCTCGAGCCAGGAATACCTCCATATTATCAATCATTCCGATGCAAAAGCTGTTTTTGTCGACAACGAATATATAGCTCAGATTCTTCCGGTTGAAAACGAGTTTGCGCAGGTTCAGTTAACCGTTAACATCTGTGAAAAGACCTGTTCACTGCTGCTGCAGGGCCCGGAATATGAATCTTTTCTCCTGGACAGTGCGAAGACTCCGCCCGTGGTTGAAAGCATCATCGATGAAAACGCGCTGATCTCCATCAATTACACCTCCGGAACGACAGGCAAACCGAAAGGGGTAATGTACAGCCACCGCTCTACCTATTTACATACGCTTGGCGAGATCGTTGAATCATCGCTGAAACCCGACTCCGTGTATCTCTGGACCTTGCCGATGTTTCATTGTAATGGCTGGAGTTTCCCATGGGCGGTCACCGCAGTGGGGGCAACCCATGTCTGTCTGCGACAATGTCTGCCGACAGAAATTTTTCAGTTTATCGAAAAAGAAAATGTATCCCATCTCTGTGCGGCACCCACGACCCTGCTTATGATGATTTGCTCTCCAGAGGCGGCCACGGTCAGGCTGCGCCGTCCCCTGGATATCCTTACAGCCGGGGCCTCTCCTTCGCCTACTATCATTCAGGGGATGGAGGAACTTGGGGCAAATGTAACGCATGTCTACTGTCTGACTGAGCTTCATGGCCCTCACAGTGTCTGTGCCTGGCAACCATCCTGGATTGAGCTTGATCCTGAAAAAGTATCAAGAATGAAAGCGAGGCAGGGGGTCGCGTATACCACCAGCATCCATATGGAAGTGGTTGATTCGCTCACAATGCAGCCTGTACCGGCTGATGGACAGACCATGGGTGAGGTGGTGATGCGGGGCAATAATGTCATGCTCGGATATTACAAGGACCAGGAAGCAACGGATCAAGCCTTTCGGGACGGCTGGTTTCACAGCGGTGACCTTGGTGTCATACATCCCGATGGGTATATCCAGTTAATGGATCGAGCCAGCGATGTCATCGTCAGGGGGGGCAACATCATCTCTTCCATTGAAATTGAGGACATTATTTATCAGCATCCTGATGTGCTCGAAGTCGCCGTGGTGGCAATCCCCGATCCGGTCTGGGGGGAAGTGCCGAAAGCATTTGTCGTGCCCAAATATGGCACGAATCCGACAGGAGAAGAAATTATCGATTTTTGCCGGAAAAACCATGCGGAATATAAAGCACCAAAAACTGTTGAATTCTGTCAGCTGCCGAAAACTGCAACCGGCAAAACTATGAAAGCTAAACTGCGGCATCAGGAATGGTTCGGCCAGAAACGCAATGTGCGTTGAGAAGGCTGGTTGGCCGCAATATTCCGACAAGTGTGATGCGAGAGCGTCATCTCGATCAACCCTTACTGGAGCGATAAGCAAATGAATAAAGTTGTTATTGTCAGTGGATGCAGGACGGCTGTAGGCGCGTTTGGTGGTACTTTGAAAGATGTACCGGTCGTTGACCTGGGGGCTTTGGTCCTGCGGAATACTTTAGAGAAAGTTGGCTTGCGCCCGGTTAAGGGGAGCGATTTCAACCAGACTGTACCCAAAAAACTGGCCAATCAGAAAGAAATTCCCCTGGAGAGTCAATACGCCAAATGGGACACCGGGGCAAGAGAAATTGCCATAGATGAGGTCATCATGGGCAATGTCCTGCAAGCAGGGCAAGGGCAGAATCCTGCGCGGCAGGCGATGATCAAGGCAGGGATATGTAAGGAAACTCCTGCATTTGGTATCAACAAAGTATGTGGTTCGGGACTTAAGGCGATCGCCCTGGCCGCTCAGTCGATCATGACCGGCCAGGCGGATGTGGTGCTGGCCGGAGGTCAGGAGAATATGAGCCAGGCTCCGATGGCCCTGCTTAAAGGTCGCTGGGGCTACCGTATGGAACTCACGGGGGTCGGAGAAGTCCATGATCTGATGGTCTATGATGCCCTGTATGAAATTTTCTATGGCTACCATATGGGGGTTACCGCCGAAAATATTGCCGGGAAATACAATATCAGCCGTGAAGATCAGGACCGACTGGCCTGTCTCAGTCATGCCAGGGCAATGGAGGGAATCAACAAAGGCTATTTTTCCGGGGAGATCGTTCCGGTGAAGGTGAAGTCTCGCAAGGGGGAAATCATCGTTGATCGTGATGAACGACCGATGGTCACCGACATGGAAAAACTTGCCAGGCTCAGGCCGGTATTTGATAAAAACGGCACCGTGACCGCGGGTAATGCCTCCGGTATCAACGACGGTGCAGCTGCGGTACTGCTGATGAGTGAGGAGAAGGCCCGGCAGTTTGACCTGAAGCCGCTCCTGACCATTGAGAGTTTTGCCTCCGGGGGACTTGATCCGGCGTTTATGGGACTTGGACCGGTTCCAGCAATCAATCGTGCTCTGAAACAGGCCAAAATGACCATTGGTGATATGGAGCTGATTGAGCTTAACGAGGCTTTTGCCTCCCAGGCGATCGCTTGCATGCTTGAACTCGGCATCGAAGTTGAAAAACCAAATCAGCTCGGCAGCGCTATCTCCATGGGCCATCCTGTCGGCTGTACCGGCGCCAGGCAGATGGTTACCACACTGAATCAGATGCAGCGAAACAACTATGCAACCGGTCTGATCAGCATGTGTATTGGCGGCGGCATGGGTATGGCCATGGTGGTAAGCAATAAGTGATGAAGTTTTTACTTAGCCATCTTGAAATTAGACTTTTTACGAGTTCATCATAAATGAAAAAATAAAGGCAAGCCGTTGAAATCAGAACGATTTCGGCTTACCCATTGAGGGGAGCAGATCATGCAGGTAAATACATTTGGTGTTATCGGAGCGGGTCAGATGGGCGGAGGCATAGCCCAGGTTGCTGCAGCAAGTGGAATGAATGTCATTCTCCATGATATTTCCACAGATTTCGTCGAACGGGGGATGACGGTAATAACCAAAAACCTGCAACGCAGTGCAGAAAAAGGAAAAATTTCCGACAGTGAAGTGCGGGGTATCCTTGACCGGATCACTCCAAGTACTGATATGACCAAAATGAAATCGGCCGACTTTGTGGTTGAGGCTGCCTCCGAGATTCAGGAAATAAAATTTAAAATTTTTTCTCAGCTTGACGAAGTCTGTCCTCCCCATACGATCCTCGCATCCAATACCTCTTCTATTCCTATTGGTCGTATTGCCTCCCAGACGAAAAGACCCGAAAAGGTCATCGGCATGCATTTCATGAATCCGGTACCGGTGATGAAACTGGTCGAGATTATCCGGGCCCTTTCCACCTCCGATGAGACCTACCAGACAACAGTAGGGCTTGTCGGACTGATGGGGAAAACTCCGGCAGAGGCCAGTGATTTTCCAGGCTTTATCGCCAACAGAATCCTGCTGCCGATGATCAATGAGGCAATATTCTGCCTCTATCAGGGCGTTGGCAACAAAGAGTCCATCGACACAGTGATGAAGCTTGGCATGAATCACCCTATGGGCCCTCTGGAACTTGCAGACCTCATCGGACTTGATACATGTCTGGCGATTCTGACCACCTTGCATCAGGGTTTTGGCGATCCGAAATATCGCCCCTGTCCTCTGCTTCGTCAATATGTTGAGTCCGGCTGGCTTGGTCGTAAAAGCGGCAGAGGATTTTATCAATATTGATGGTGTTGTAAAAACTCTTCATCCGAAGTCTTCGCTTATCTGCTTCGTTGTTGCAAATTGCACTATCATTACGACGTACCTTAGTACGCCGAAATAATACTGAAATTCACACGCCTCGAATATGAAGCTTTTTACGTAACCATCTCAAATTTGAGATTTTTACGAGTGTGTCAAGATTGACGCCGTTATAAGGATTTGAACAGCAAAATTAATCGATAGAACCAAACACCAACCAATGGGAGCAATACGATGAACTTTGAATTGACAGAAGAACAAAATCTCATCCGTGAAATGGTAAGAACTTTTGCAGAGACAGAGCTCGCGCCATCTGCTAACGAACGTGATGAGCAGGAGCTTTTTGATCGTGACCTGATGTTTACAAGGCTTGCAGATCTTGGCCTGACAGGCATCGTCTTCCCCGAGGAATACGGTGGGGCAGGAGCCGATTATATCAGTTATGCGATCGCGGTGGAAGAGTTGTCGAGAGTGTGTGCCTCAACGGGTGTAACGCTGTCTGCCCATCTCTCACTCGGCTCTAATCCTATTTATCTTTTCGGCAGTGCAGAACAGAAAAAGAAATTTCTTACGCCACTGGCCTTAGGTGAGGCTATGGGGGCTTTCGGTCTGACCGAAACCTCCGCAGGGTCCGATGCCGGGGGAACGAAAACAACCGCTATGCGAGAAGGTGGTAACTGGCTCATCAACGGCAGTAAAATTTTTATAACGAACGCCGGAGAGGCAGATATCTATGTCGTTTTTGCCAGGACCGACAGAAACGCCGAGAAGCATCACGGGATCAGTGCCTTCATCATCGAGAAAGGTACTCCCGGATTCAGTTTTGGCAAAAAAGAGAAAAAAATGGGGATCCGTTCGTCACCAACCATGGAGTTGGTCTTTGAAAATTGCGAGGTGCCGCTGGAAAATTTACTGGGCGAAGAAGGCAAGGGCTTCAAAGTTGCTATGAAAACCCTGGATGGCGGCCGTATCGGCATCGCTTCTCAGGCCCTTGGTATTGCCCAGGGCGCACTCGATGCCACCGTTAAATATGTTACCGACAGGGAGCAGTTCAACAAACCGCTCAGCGCCTTTCAGGGGGTTCAGTTTCAATTGGCGGATATGGCGACCCAGGTCGAGGCGGCAAGGCTGCTGGTATATAACGCTGCCTATCGAGCCAGTGCTGGTTTGTCCTACTCCCAGGAATCGGCCATGGCCAAACTGTTTGCCAGCGAAACAGCAATGAAGGTTACCACCCAGGCTGTTCAGTTGCATGGTGGGTATGGATATACCCGCGATTTCCCCGTTGAGAGAATGATGCGTGATGCCAAAATCACTGAGATTTACGAGGGCACAAGTGAGATTCAGCGTGTTGTCATCGGGGCAAGTCTGACCCGTTAACAGAAGTCAGGGAATGGCTTTGGGCCATTCCCTTTCCTTGTACCAGTTTCCACGCAAAATATTTGGAGACCGTGATGGAATTTACCCGTGAAATTTACTGGAACGTGGGTCATGGCTTAACGACCCTCGCACCTATGTATCTGCTGGCCCTTGCAGCTCTCTCTGTCCTGGCTTATGGCGCCTTCCAGCGCATCAGAATCTACAGGCTGGGCCAGCCCCTCAAGCGAACAGATCAACCGGTAGCCCGACTGGCGGCAATGGTGCGGAACATGTTGCTGCAGACCCGGGTGCTGCGGGTGAAGGGGCCGGGTATTGCCCACGCCATTTTTTTCTGGGGATTTGTGGCGCTTTTTATAGGTACGTCGCTCATCGTGGTCCAGGCTGACTTTACCCACCTGCTTTTTGATTTCGTCTTCCTCAAAGGTACCTTCTATAAGATTTTCAGTATTGTCCTGGATATCGCCGGCGGTGCAGCAGTCCTGATGTTGTTCGGCCTGCTGGTGCGCCGTTGGCTCGTCCGGCCTTTGGGACTTGAGACCAAGCGTGATGATGTCATCATGCACTCCCTGCTGTTTGCTATCCTCCTGACTGGTTTTTTGATAGAGGGAGCAAGAATGGTGGTCACCGAAATCAATTCCCCTCTTTCCTATTGGTCACCGGTTGGGCTACTGGTTGCCAGGGGGCTGGAAGGGACTATGACCGAACCATCCATCCTCACTCTGCACAGGGGACTCTGGTGGTTGCATCTGCTCCTGGCTATGCTGTTTATCTCTTTGATTCCGTACACCAAATTTAGGCACATATTTACCACGAGTCTGAACTATTTTTTTGCTGACCGTGGTCCGGTTGGCAAACTTGTCACCGTCGATCTGGAAAATGAAGAGATCGAGAACTTTGGCGCCCGGCAGGTAAAGGATCTGAGCTGGAAGGATATTTTTGACAGCGATGCCTGTACGCTCTGTAAGCGCTGTCAGGACAGATGCCCGGCATATGCTACGGACAAACCTCTTTCTCCGATGAAGCTTATTAATCTAATAGGCGAGATCGCCAGGACCAATCCGGCAATGGATCTTATCGATGCCGTTACCAAAGATGCCATTTGGTCCTGTACGACCTGCCGTGCCTGTCAGGATATATGTCCGGCCTCCATCGAACATGTCAATAAGATTGTCGAGATGCGGCGAAACCTCGTGCTTATGGAGGGGGAGTTTCCCGGAGATGAGGTCATGGCCGCCATGGAGCAGGTCGAAGTGAACGGAAATCCCTTGGGAATGGGCTATGCCACCAGGGGAGATTGGGCGGATGGCTTGAACGTGCCAACTCTTGCCGATGATCCGGATATCGATGTTCTTTATTTTGTTGGCTGTTACGCAAGTTTTGATAAACGCAACATGAAAGTTGCCAGGGATTTAATAACCCTGTGCCGTGCTGCAGACATTAAAGTCGGCATTCTCGGCAAAGAAGAAAAGTGTTGCGGTGAGCCGGTACGGAAAATGGGCAATGAATATTTGTATCAGACTCTGGCTGTGGAGAATATCGAGACGATACAAAGGTATGGCATTAAGAAAATTGTCACCTCCTGCCCCCACTGTTTCAACACATTAACCAAAGAATACCAGGATCTTGGACTGACCGTTGACGTCGAATCCCATACGGTGTTTCTGGCCAGGCTGGTGAAAGAAGGTAACTTGCCCATCATAAAGGACAGTTTTGAATGTACCTACCATGATTCATGCTATCTCGGCCGTCATAATGGTATTTATGAGGCGCCTCGACAGCTCATTGAGGCGGCGGGTGGACACATCGTCGAAATGGAGAAAAACCGTGACCAGGCTTTCTGTTGTAGTGCAGGTGGAGGCAGGATCCTGGCTGAAGAGAAACTCGGCAAGAGGATTAATATAAAAAGAGTAGAAATGGCCTCCGCCACAGGTGCAGGTCTGCTTCTGTCAAATTGTCCGTTTTGTCTGACCATGTTCGAGGATGGGGTGAAAGGGGCGAATGTCGAGGAAAGTTTAAGGCCTCGGGATATTACTGAAATACTGGTTGAACGCCTCCTCGTCTGAGTTCGAAAAACAAAACGTGCCACTTAGGCGTGCACCGGGCACTTACCAGCGAACAACATCAATTTGTTTGGAGAAAAAAATATGAAACTTCTTGTATGCATTAAACAGGTTCCGGATATGGAATCGAAATTCAAAATAGATGGCGACGGCGTCTGGTATGACCGGAGCGACCTCGCCTGGCGAATGAATGAATATGACGAATATGGGGTTGAGCAGGCTGTGCAGTCAAAAGAGCAGACGGGAGCAGATCTCACTGTGCTCTGCATTGATCCGGATCTGGTCACGGAAACCATGAAAAAAGCTCTGGCGATGGGATGTGACCGAGGAGTGCATATCGCTGATGACTTGAGTTGCCTCAGGGATCCTTTTGAAATTGCCTCGATGATTACGGCGTTTGCGCGGGGTAAAGAATTTGATCTTATCTTTACCGGCATGCAGTCCCAGGACCGCGGCAGTGGCCAGGTCGGTGTCATGGTTGCCGAAATGCTGGCCATTTCTGCTATCACCACTATTGTCGACTTTGCTTTTGCAGATGATAAAATCACTCTCAAAAGAGAATTGGAAGGTGGAGTCAAAGCTAAGGTCGAAACCTCACTGCCGGCACTTGTCACCTGCCAGCTTGGTCTCAATACACCACGCTATCCAACCTTGCCAAACATTATGAAGGCCAAGAAAAAGGAGCTGCTAACCATAACCGCAAAAGAACTGTATAAGGAGAGCGGACGACAGAAAACCGTGAAAATCGTTTTTCCTGAAAAAATGAAGGGTGGACTCTTCCTGGAAGGTGAGGTGGCAGATATCGCCGATCGGCTGATAAAAGCCTTGAAAGAAAAAACCAGCGTACTGGCCTAGTGGTGGAGGAGAACTTTATGAAAACCCTATTGATAGCAGAATACAGACAAGGAAAAGTCCTGGAGAGTTATACCGAGTTGATGGCTTTTGCCGAGAAGCTCGGGGCTGAGAGTACCATGTTTATGGTCGGCAGTAATGATGGAAGTTTGCCCAATTTTCAGGGCACTCTTTATCTTGCTGATTCTGCAAAATTTGGTGAATACAACCCGGAAGTGCATAAAAAACTGTTGCTCGATGTGGTAAGTCAGGAGCAGCCGGATATGATCGTCTTCAGCCACAGCTCGTATGGCTGGGACCTTGCCCCGAGGATTGCGATCAGTTTGAATGTAGCACAGTTCTCCGAAGTAGTGGCTGTGGAGGAGGGGGCCCTGGTAGTTCCGACCTGCAACTCCAAACTGCGCAGAACCCTGATGAGCAACAGCAGTATAACTATTGTAACCCTTCAGGCTGGTGCCTTTACCCTCGTTGAACCGGTCAGCGGTAAGCCGGATGTCAAAGAGGTTACTTGTGACTATAAGGGGATGATCAACTTGCTCGGTTATGAAGCGGCCGAGCATGGCGGTGTCGATTTGACCAAGTCTGACGTTATCGTGAGTGCCGGTCGAGGCATAGGAAAACCTGAAAATGTCGCAATGGTTGCCGGGTTGGCCAAGGCTTTGGGTGGAGAATACGGAGCGAGTCGACCGGTGGTCGATTCAGAATGGGTCGAGCATAACCGTCAGGTTGGTACAACTGGCCTGACCGTTTTACCAAAGCTCTATATCGCCTGTGGAATTTCAGGAGCGGTTCAGCATCTGGCCGGCATGAAAAAGTCTGATTTCATAGTGGCGATCAATACAGACAAAGATGCACCAATCAGTGAAGTGGCGGATATCTTTGCCGTGGCCGATCTCAAGTTGCTTCTGCCGATATTGACAGAAAAAATCCAAGCCCTCTTATAAATCTATAAAGTTATAAAGCTAACACCGATAGGGATTGTTTTGCAACAATCCCTATCGGTGTTTTGCGGTTTTCTGTAGATATGTATCTGTTGTTGCATTGTATTTATTAATCTCTTGGTAGTTACTAGGTGATTAACCTAGCTCCTCTCGGAAAAAATCCCAGAACAAATTCAGTCTCCAGCCGATTGCGGGTTGATGCTAAAATCCACTATTATTCCCATATCAATAGACAATGCTCATTCAATAGGGTGGGGAAAAATTATCTACTTACAAGGAGCTCACAGTGAACTACGCCAACGCATATAATAGTAGGTTGATGACTACCAGTGAAGCAGTGCAGATGATCAAATCTGATGACTGGGTCGATTATGCATGTTTTCTCAGTACCCCTTTCTCTTTGGATAAAGAACTTGCCAAGCGAGTGGGAGCTGTTGAAAATGTAAAAATACGTTCACTGGGGTTTCCTGGGATAGCGGA
The DNA here is from genome assembly GCA_038204235.1 of Desulfobulbales bacterium. GTDB lineage: Bacteria > Desulfobacterota > Desulfobulbia > Desulfobulbales > Desulfocapsaceae > Desulforhopalus_A. Next base: position 4,991 of record JBBRDD010000114.1, on the reverse strand, counting down.
AGTGGCCAAAGCCGATCCCGAGGGCCGGAGTTTCTCCTACAATAGTTTTCATTTCAGTGGTGCTGACCGTAAGCTGCATGATCAGACATCCTGTAATTATATCCCTCTCTGTTACCATGAAGGTCCAGGATACTATGAGAAAAACGATATTACAACCGATGTGATGCTACTCAGAACCACGCCTATGGACAGCAAGGGGTATTTCAATTTTGGCGTTTCCAACTCCTTTACCAGGGCTCAGATCAATGCAGCCAAAAAGGTCATTGTCGAGGTGAACGAAAATATGCCCCACTGTTATGGTGGCAATGAAGAGCAGATTCATATCTCGGAAGTGGATTCAGTTGTCGAGAGTGAGAATGAAGCAATGTTCAGCCTACCGGAACCAAACATCTCTGATATCGATGAGCAGATTGCTGAAATCGTCGTATCCCAGATTGAAGACGGCTCTTGTCTGCAGCTGGGTATCGGATCGATGCCCAATGCAATAGGCAAGCTTATTGCCAAATCAAAACTGCGTGACCTTGGGGTACACACCGAGATGCTGTGCGATAGCTTTGTCGACATATATGAAGCCGGTTGTATTTCGAATAGGAATAAAAAACAAGATGTTGGAAAATTTGTTTACACTTTTGCTCTCGGTTCTAAAAAACTCTATGATTTTATAGATCATAATTCATCCTGCAGCAGCTATCCGGTGGATTATACTAACAGGCTAGAAACAATCGCAGCCAACGACAAGGCCATTGCTATCAATAACGCACTGGAGATTGATCTGTTCGGTCAGGTTTCTTCAGAATCAAGTGGCACCCGTCATATATCCGGAACTGGTGGTCAATTTGACTATACCTACGGATGCTATCATGCGCGAGGAGGCAAGGCATTGATATGTCTCAGTTCCTCCGTTGTTGATAAAAAAGGCAACAGGACATCGCGGATCAGGCCATTTCTCGCACCAGGGACCATTACCACCCTGCCACGGGTTATGGTCAACTATGTCGTCACCGAATACGGGCTGGTTAACCTCAAAGGAAAATCTACCTGTGAACGTGCCAAAGCGCTTATTTCTATAGCCCATCCGGATTTTCGGGAAGAGCTTTTGGCGCAGACTAAGATGATGAATATTAATTAAGCCCGGTGAACGGGAAGTAAGCGAGGACTCGTTTCAGTACCCCCTCGCGGGGTGTAAGGTACTAAATAGTTGATGCAGTGCACACAACATACTTGTTGTGTGCACGTATGAATATGAAGGGAAAAGACTTCACCGACTTCTCCTCCCAGATAGTCTGCTGGTCTCCCATGCAAAAAGAGAAGTCTTTTCCCTTCATTCTTTATCCCCAGTATTCATAATTTCTGCTTGTCTCTTATATAAAAAGTGGGCAATTCATACCGTTTCAAACAAAACTGGCGACTAACTCTTCTCCTGCACCTGGATTTCTGTTAGAAATGATACAGCACAGCTACCATTGACTGTCGTTATATTTCTCTCCACTCATCGGCAATAGAAAAGGGGGCGATGACGAAAGGATGTACGCCGCATGACCATAGATCCAGAAAAGGATGCGTAGAAAATGTTCATAGGAACCCGAATTCGCCACAAGCTCCTTTTTTACTATTCAATTCTGTTTTTCCTCTCTTTGTCCGTTGGATTTGCCACTGTTTACGTCGTTACCCGCGATACCATAGAAAAAAATATTGAAAGCGAACTGCACAACACCGCAACGACAATCTACAACCTTGTAACAACTTCCCTTACTGTCTCCATTAAAAACTATTTACGCAGTGCTGCTGAAAAAAACCTCCAGATCGTTGAATCACTCTATCAGGATTATCAAAATGGTCTATTGAGTGAACAGGAAGCCAAAGAGCGGGCCAGCAGGGTGTTGCTGAGTCAGACCATTGGGGAATCTGGGTATATATATTGTCTCAACAGCAGTGGCATCGTCGTTGTTCATCCCCAAAAAGCCTTGCTGCAAAGTGATGTTTCAGAATACTCCTTCGTCAAAGATCTGTTGGTGAAAGAGCGGGGATATCTCGAATATGACTGGAAAAACCCCGACGAGCAGAAGACCCGCCCCAAAGCGCTGTATATGATCCATTTCAAGCCATGGGACTGGTTCATTTCTGTTTCTTCGTATCGCGAGGAGTTTAAGGGACTCGTCAATGTTGATGACTTCAGGCAAAGTGTACTTGATGTGAAATTTGGCAAAACAGGCTATGCCTTTGTGATGAACAATGAAGGCAAAGCGATTATTCATCCCAAACTTGAAGGCGTCAATATCCTGACGGTGGAAGGGTTACCCAATGAATATCTTGCCTCCATCCTCGAACAAAAAAATGGGAGGCTGGTCTATCCTTGGAAGAATCCGGGTGAGACGGAGCCGCGCACCAAGCTATGTTTCTTCAGCTATATAGAAGATTATGACTGGATTGTTGGAGCGGCCAGCTATCAGGAGGAATTCTATGGTCCGCTCCGAACCATTCGTACCTTGGTTATGGTTACATTCATCATCACCATGTTGCTGGTTTTGACACTGACTTTTAAAATCAGTGACTCGATTACCAGTCCTTTACGAAATTTAATGGAAAAATTCACCGATGCCAGCAGAGGTGATTTTAGTTTGCGTATGGCGGTCACCTCCAAAGACGAGCTTGGACAGATGGCTTTGTTTTTCAACAGGTTCATGGAACAGCTTGGTGATTACAGCAGTAATTTGAAGCAGCAGATTCAAGTCCGACAAGAAGCGGAAAACAGCCTCAGGGAAAGTGAAGAACGCTATCGTTCGGTAATGGAAGCTGCCGCTGATCCCATCGTTATTTATGACATGGAAGGCCAAGTGACGTATTTTAATCCGGCATTCCATACGGTGTTCGGCTGGAGCCTTGAAGAGTGCCTCGGTAAAAAACTGGACCATTTCGTACCACAGGAAAATTGGCCGGAAACAGAGCTCATGATCAATACTATCCGTGAGGGCAAGGTCCTGCCGGCAACAGAAACAAAACGATATACTAAGATCGGAGAGATCCGCAATGTTAGCATCAGTGGCGCGGCCTTTCGAGGTCATCTCCACCAGCTTGTTGGCAGTGTGGTCATTCTTCGTGATATTACCGAAACCCAAAGACTGACCAAACAATTAATGGATATTGGTGACAATGTTCGCCAGACCATTGGTCAGGATCTCCATGATGATCTGTGTCCACATCTTATTGGAATCGGTGGACTTGTCTCCGCCTTGAAAACGACTATTAAACAAAATAACTGTGATGGGGAGCGCCTGGCTGAAAAAATTGTCGAACTGATAGGCGAAGCAACTTCCAAGGCTCGGGGATTGGCGAGGGGCCTCTGTCCGGTTCATCTGGTAGCGTATGGTCTACAGTCAGCTCTGAATGAAATTGCTGAAAAGACGCAGTTGGCCACCAATATTCACTGTTCCTTCAGCGGTGATGCTTCCCTGACGATTCACGACAATGCCTTGGCGACACATCTCTATTATATTGTTCAGGAAGCGGTAAATAATGCGGTAAAACACTCTGGTGCTTCGTCTATTGAAGTATCTCTTGAACAAAAAGATGAATATATTCATCTGTGGATTATTGACGACGGCCGGGGTATAGAAAAGAAACAGGAAGGAAAAGGTATTGGCCTGCAGATCATGAAATACCGGGTTCTGGTTATTGGTGCCTTTCTCGAAATCACCAGCAATAGTGAAAGCGGAACGATTATCCATGTCTTTATGAGAAAATCGGAAAGTATGCATCAATAAGCTGTACGGGAGAGAGAACAGATGACCCCGCAGAAAAAATACAAGATACTGATTGTTGATGATCACCCCATTTTCTGTCTTGGAATGAGTGAACTGATTAACACGGAAGAGGATCTCGTGGTATGCGGCAGTGTCGAGTCGATGAAAAAAACAAGCGAAGCGATTGACCGTTTACAACCCGACCTGGTTGTTGTCGACATTTCCTTGAAAGACGGCAACGGCATTGATCTCGTGCAAGAGATTAAAAAAAACTATGCCCTGCCTATGCTGGTGCTTTCCATGTATGATGAATCTCTTTACGCAGAGAGGGCACTTATGGCCGGGGCCAGCGGCTATATAATGAAACAAGAGGCGATTTCTCTCGTGGTTGAAGCGATCCGCTGTGTTCTGAAAGGTGATATCTACGCCAGCTCCACAGTCAAAGATAAGGTGTTCAAGCGTATGACCAGCCAGCAGAATACCGACAGCAGGTCTCCTCTGGATATTCTCACTAACCGTGAACTGGAGGTCCTTCGATTGATCGGTGAGGGATTTTCTACCAAGGAAATTGCCGAGCGTCTCCATCTCAGTATCAAGACAATCGGCACCTACCGTGAAAACCTCAAAGAAAAACTGCAGCTCAAGCATTTTACCGGCCTGGTCAAATTTGCCGTCCACTGGTCCAATAAGATACTGCACTAGGCTCCCGCCAGGTCAAGAGCAGGAGTTATTGCACTGCCAACTCCTGCAATATTCAGTTTACTGAGAATTCTAACGTACTGTTCTTATCTATTCGTAGTTTTAGTAGAGTCAATCATATTCCGTTCTTCCATCGCCCGGATTATATGCAGAATAGCCAGGTTGACAGGAGTTAAAACACCATATTCCATTCCCATGGAAACGACCTTGCCGGCGAATATCTCCACCTCAGTTTTTCTTTTTGCCTCGATATCCTGCAGCATTGAGGTTTTTCCTTCGGGTGCCAGGGTTGCGAGAACCGAGGACCATTCGTCCAGATCGTTTTGTGCCAGATCGACGGATACCTTTTCTGCAAGCGCTATGACTTCCTGCATTAACAATAACATCAAAGCTCGAGCATCTTCCGAGGCGTGGAAAACACCATACGGGGCACGCAATACCGCCGACGCCTGGTTGATGCCAACATTAATCATAAATTTCCACCACATGACACGCATCATATCAGCAGGCACTTCATGGGGGATTGCCGCGCGGCTCAAGGCCTCCTGGAGG
>JBBRDD010000113.1:0-15562 GCA_038204235.1 Desulfobulbales bacterium | reverse complement strand
TATAAACTCCTCTTTAAAATGTACGCATAAACTTAATACGTGCACGCATAAAAGGCAAGAAAAAAGCACGGTTTTTCAACTATACCGTGCTTATGGAGTTGTTTTTTGGGCTTAAAGTGTGCGCTTTACCCGATTTTCAGGTTGATATAGACCATACTCGCCTGTAGCAAGTGCAGACACAACAGTCTCATTTCCTGGCTCTCTTTGCGGTTTGTTGAAATCTCACCCTGCTTGCCGTAGTAAATAAAACCATTGGTGCTGTTCCAGCTTTCAACCACATTTAGTCCTTCGTGGATTTCCCGTCGAAGTTCTTCGGAATCCAGATATCGGCAGAGAAATATCGTTTTGATAACCTTGCCCAACTCTGCCAAGGCCTTGTAGGCTGGATGCTGAATATTATTCCGACTGAATCTACGCAATAAACTCTCGGCATCAGCCATTCCCATCTTCAATGCAGCGGCATGCTTCACCATTGTGTCCAACTGTTCTTTAATCAACTCCCAATTAATCGCCTGGGCTGCTATCAGATGGTTGATATTGGGGAAGTCCTGGCCAGTAATCGCCTTACAGAACTTTTGCCTGCCGATCCCTTTCAGCCGTGGCATCAGGTCAAAACCCAGGAGTCTGCAAAAGGCAAAGGCAACGGCGTTCTGGCCGTGGCTGTCCACATACTGACGCCCAACCTTCATCTCAGTACAATGCCTCAACACTCCTTGGATCATGGCAGCGGCTTCAGATGATGAGACCCGCTTGAACTGTGAATAGATGCAGGCTGCATTTTTCTCCACATGCCAGTAAACCATGATCCCCCGGCCACCATACCGGAGGTGCCACTCGGTCAAGAGATTCTGATCCCAGGCTGCAAACTGCTTTGAATCAGCCGCACAGGCAGTGGTGGCTTCACCCCAGATGCTTTGAAGCCGGGCCGCCATGGTGGCATTCACAACTTGTGCAATGGCTTGGCGTAGCCCTTCGTTAGAGATAAATCGCCTGCGGATGTAAAGCAAATCCTTGTAATCATCTTCAGGCAGTGACTCCATACTCTTGAGGCCGGTATTGGTACCCATGCCGAATAGACAAAGTAGAATTCTCCGCTGAAGAGCGGCTTTCTCCATATGACTACGTTCTGTACCGCTTTGAATGAATCGAGTAAAATCAGCTCGCAGGTCCGCTTCTTTCAGCATGTCAAGCAGACTCGTTCCGGGCCAGCGTTGAGTGATTTCTCGCTTTAACTTTGTCAGGTTTTCAGGCTCCGCCTGTGGGTCAAAAGGGGTAACTGATATCTTGTGACCCTTCTTGCTTTGGACGATCCTAACCTTGGGGTTAGTGGATATGCGTTTGTCTAGAGCTTCCAGATGCTGTGTGAGTTCCTCTCGTAATGATGTGGTAAAAGACTCTGCATCCAACGGAATACCCAGATCTTTACAGTAGACGGCCTTCCTCTCTTCAAAATTTTGAGGAAGATCATCTTCTGGGTCCCGATACCGTCGAATGCCCACCACCCAGATCTCGCGGCAACGAAGTTGCTCACGCAGAGCCTTAAGAACACAGATTTCATAGGCGGCCCGATTGATTTTTTTGCCAGCCCCAACAACCAGTGGCATCCAGCTGGTCGGCACAATTCCTTTCAGTGGAACATCAACTCCTTCCGGAAACATGGTTTTCTTGCATTCCAACAGTGATGTTACCACTTCAAGGGCTTGCATCAGCGGTTGATGCTGTGGACCTGTACAGCGGAACACCAAGTTGTTCAGCAGTTCCGGTAATATCCTTCGATAGTGATAACGATAAGAACGCTGCAGGGCTGTTTTGACTTTGCCAGTATATCCTGCTCCAGCCTCAACTTCCTGAATCAGTGTTTGGAGCCATTTTTCAGGGACTTCAGGAAATATTACCTCCGCAACGACACATTGAGGTGCTTCTATCGAAGCCTTAGCAATTCTATAAAGCTTTGCCATCTTGCTGGGGGCTTTCTGAAGTGTATTGCTCAGGCCTTCGTCTATGCGACGTTCAGCCTTCTTGCCCATCTTGTGAACGGTCTCAACCAGCAGGTCCACCAGGTGATCGGTAAGTTCCTCGCCTCGACGATGGAGGAAGGTTGCCAGCAAAGTTGCCCGAAGTGGGACGGCATGGCGACGCAGTTCAAACGGTTCCTCAACGTTAGCCCTTTTGGCGTACCGCCCCAGTAACTTTGGCGGAACAGTTTTAAAAAGATCAGAAGGTAATCCTAGCTCTCTGACTGTCTGCAAGCGACTAACTGCCCCTTTAATACTTTCCAGGCCAGCTTTACCGGGATCACTCTTGAGGGTCTGCCAGATTGTCCATTCACCATCATCAGAAGGCTGAAGCTGCAAAAGAATATTCAGGCGTTCTATCATTGCAACGTTAAAACTGCCACCAATTGTTTTGCAGAAATATTTTTCATGCTCAGCGAGCGCGGATCGGATCAAACGACGGGTTTTTTCAACGGGAGGAGGTTCAATGTGGAGATTCCGAAAGCGCTCTAAAACCGCCAATTGCAAATGATCTTGACGATGTTCTTGTTGAATAAATTCATCAATCAACCATCTTGTGGTATCTTTCGTATCTTGTTTAAATGCCTTGCGGTAGCCAAAAAACCTGCGTATTCAACTTCGTTGATACTTGGCTGGTCGCCCCTCCAACGAGTAGTCAAGCCATGCTTGGCCTGATATTCCGAGCTGATTGGCGATAAAATCGATTACCCCTTGCGGGACCTCCTTTGGGTTTTCCGGGAATCGCCCTTCTACTTGAAAATATTTCATAAGCACGGCAAACCCTAATCGGGTAGGACCGGTTTTGTGCTTGAGTAATTTCTGTTCTTCGCTGAACAGAGTCCATTGTTGCTCCAATTCTTCTCTCTTCCAATCGTGCTTCATCTTTTTCTCCTAACTCTATTTGATATTGATAAACAGTGTGTCACACAATCAACTGTGTGATATTTTACAAGACATAGTTTATAATACGGATAAGATGACAAAACAAATAAGGAAAATCTATGACAATTGACATGTCATATAAACGACCGTTAAGGTGACACATGCTGATCGGATATATGCGGGTCTCAAAAGCGGATGGTTCCCAGACAACGGACCTTCAACGTGACGCACTCATTGCTACTGGCGTTGATGAAAATCACATCTATGAAGACTTGGCCTCAGGCAGCTGTGATGCTAGGCCTGGTCTGGATGCCGCCCTAAAGGCATTACGGGAAGGTGACACACTGGTTGTCTGGAAGCTCGACCGGCTTGGACGGAATCTCAGACACTTGGTAAATACGGTACATGATCTTGCAGAGAGAGAAGTTGGGTTCAAAGTCCTGTCTGGCCACGGGGCCTCAATTGACACCACAACACCAGCCGGTAAACTGGTATTCGGAATATTTGCCGCCCTCGCCGAATTTGAACGGGAACTTATATCTGAACGTACAAAAGCCGGGCTGGCATCAGCTCGTGCACGAGGGAGATCAGGCGGAGCACCCTATAAAATGACTATGGCAAAATTACGCCTCGCCATGGCTGCAATGGGACAACCGGAAACTAAGGTTGGAGATTTATGTAATGAACTGGGAATAACTCGGCAAACTCTTTACAGACATGTCGATCCTGCAGGGAACATACGCGGTGACGGGAAGAAATTATTGGAAGGCATTAAAAAATAAATTTGTAACTCAAATTAGTTGAAATGATTCTATAGGCGATATTTTGTACTTTTGGTACGAATGTTAGGTTTACTCCATATACGAAAACGAATTGCCATCATTTCGCGTCTGTTTTTCAGGTGATCTGCATGGCGGTTACGGTAGGGCTATCTTGGTATCATTAATATAAAAAGCGTCAAAAAAAATGAGGGGAGGGATTGCTCCCCCCCCCGGATTGATTTTACGGGGCAGGTACCGGGCCAAAAGTCGACCACGCTGATGTGTTTACGGCGTTGGTTGCCCGAACCCTGAAGTAATAGGCTTTAGCTGAAGGTGAAACAATAGTAACGTAAGACTTAGCATTAGGTCCTGTCGTGTAACTGCCCACCACGGTTGTGAACGTTGCGTCGGTAGCCCATTGGATCTGGAAACCGGCCTCGTTGGTAGAGTTATCGGTCCAGGTCATGGTGACTGTATAACTTTTGCCATTCTTCGCTTTTACGGCTGTTACGGCCATATTGGAAGGAGCTGCAGGCGGAGTCGTGGCCGGGGTACCATAGCCTTGGAGCGCAGAGACTGACTGGGCGGTGAGGCTCGGATATTGACCACCATAGCCGATGGTGTTCTGTGCGGCTACCCTATAATTATAGGACAGTTTACTATTGAACTTAGTATCGGTGAAGGTGCGATTCACTCCCTCAGTGTTCGCCACATTCAGCGGCGAGGTGAAGATTCCGAGGTCAACCCAACCGAAGCCGTCGTTCCTCTGAACTACGAACTGGGTCTCGGTGATCGAGTTGTCTTTCCAGGTCAATACCAGATTTTTTTTACTAAGGGTTGCTGAGACTATGCTCGGCGCGATCGGCGGCAGAGCCACCGAGACCGGCCGCATCATGTCCATTTCCTCGTGGGACAGGATGTGACAGTGCAGCATATATTCCCAGCCGAAGTTCACCAATTCATTGGTTATTGGATTCGTCGGGTTGCCGCTGATGTCGACCGAGTTGAACATTGACGTGTCGTGTAACGGCATCATCGGGTTCATCGGGCGAATACTGTTGGGAATTTCAAACGGTATCGTCGGGATGATTGGCCGGATGGCGAAGTAGGTATCCTCCAGCGGACTCACCCGCACTGTGTCTTTCCAGCCGAGCTCGTTCGGATCGGGCTTGATGATGATGTTGTCCCAGGTTACCCGGTTGAGCACCTGCACATCATAGAGGTGGAAGTGAATCGGATGCGTGTCAACTCCATTATGGGTGATCTTCCAGATCTGGGTCCCGTCATCTCCTTTCGCGATCGGAGTTACAGTATCCGTTCTTGGCAGGTTGGTGCCGTTGAAGAGTTCTGTCGGCGGGTTGACAAAGGGATACAGGACGATGGTCTGTGCCAATGGGGTTGCTGGCACAGCCTCGACGCCGATGTTTCCGGACATCCGGCCATAGGGTTCAAAGTCCGTGGCGTTCGTCTCATCATGAAGCGCTTTGGGCTCGATCTGGACGCCTATCTTAGAGTTAAGCAGAGTGTTGAATTTAAAGATGTCAAGACCCTGCTCCGAGATGCGGGCAAATCCGTCGCACTTGGCGGTCAGGGGGGCTGCAGGGTTGTTGCACCAGCCGTTGGTGGTGAAGGTCGTGCCGTAGGCCGAGTTATAGGCGGCCTGTCCGACGATAATCGGGTGCTGGCCAGACTCGAATACACCAGTACCGTCAGCATGGTGCGCAAAGGCTGCGGTAAGACTAGTAACTGTTGCCGGATTAACATAGTTTGGGGTCGCAGCACCACCACTGCCGGAGACCTTGATCTGCATAATTGTTCGGGTATTCGGCCCATAACCCGGCATGACAGTCGGTGCGCCGGCAGGACTCAGATCGGGAGCGCCGGTGTAGTAATCGTAGGTGGAAATCCTGCCCGGGTAGGCTGCGGGGGCATCATTGTAAAGGATAAGCGTCTGACCCGCGAAATCCGAGAAATCGACGATAACATCAGCACGTTCAGCCGGACCGAGTGCCAGGGAATGCTTGTCCACGTTACCGACGTCAAACCGGGTCGGATCGATGATCCAGGTAGTCGGCTGGTTGGGGATCACAGCCGGTGTCGGGAGGAAGCCTCCCTCGGAGCCGATCTGGAGCCAGGCCGGGCCGGCTGGGCTGACGAGAGTGTCCGGTGTCGGGAAGTTGTTCGGGTCTTCCTGGGCCGCAGCCAGCTCGGTTCGCTTCAGTGCAACCTCGGTGGGACCGATGTTCGTATCGATAATGGTTTTAGGATCACCTACATACATCTGCAGGTTGAAAAAGCGGTCGTTGGCCGCATTGAGGATGCGGAAGCGATAGGCTTTCGGGCCCACTGTGATCGTGGGGTAGGCCGTTCCGTTGACGATTGGTGTGTCGTTAAACTGCTCCATACCGGCTGAATTGTTTGGCGTGCCCGGAATCGTTGGGGGCTCACAGTACGGGGGAACCTGGTATGTCCAGCTGGTGGGATCACCAAGGTCGCAGCTCGCGTTATAGTATGGGTTAGCGATAGGTCCATACTGCGGAGTGGCCGGTGGCCAGAAATAGGGCCCATAGAACCAGCGGCCATAGGGGCTGGCGCCTGACTGATCGTTGGGGTTCTGGGCCGGCATATAGACATGCTCGTACCACAGGTCGCCTTCCTTGCCCCAACGGGTGTAATCCCAGGTCGGATCTTGTGCCGCCATCTGGGCTGGGTTCGGGATGAAGGTCCGGTCCTGGATAACCAGCGGGATTTCGTCGGCGCCACTTGGGATCAGGCCACCGTCAATGAGTGCCTGCTCGGTGTTGTCGCGGATCAGATATCCCGCTGCTTCACCTGCATAGACGTTAAGACGGGTGATGCCCCAGGCATGGTCATGATAGAACATCAGACGCGCGCTCTGCTGGTTGGTATAATAGAAGGTTGTGCAGCCGTCAGCCGCAGCTGAACAATTGGGTACGCCGAGGGTGCTTGCCGCAGGTTTTACCATATCCGGTACCTGCCTGACGGCTACGCCTTCAGGCCAACCGGTAGTTTCATTGGCGGGGGTGATCCACTGGTGCGGGGAGCCGTCGCTGATCCAGGGGGTCGTGCCGCCATGCAGATGGATGCTGGCGCGGTTGTCTGTAAAACAACCACTCGGCTTGACGCCAGTGATTGGGTCCAGTTCTCCACACATTGGGTTGCGAACCATATCCATAACAGTGCCGTCATCCATCGGTGGCATCATCGCCATCGGCCCCATGCCCGAGCCCATGAAAGAGGTATCCACCGGAAGGAACAGGTCTCCGCCTGCGCCAGTGGGCAGCAGGTTGTAAAACACGATCCGAACCGGCCTGTTTTTTGTAGCGGCGATGATTGGTCCCATGTAGTGGGGGGCGTCCACTCCGACGGCCGCGCTGCCGTCAGGCATCAACGCCGCAACAGATGTCCCGTCGGGCAAATCGTTCATCAGCGCAACGCTCTTGCCGGGAACGGCACCGGTGGAGAGCTGTACGTACTCGCGCTGAAGTGTGCCAAGCCCGGGGAGAGACGAACTCATCTTTTCGCGATGCTGCACCAGGGCGATCACATAATAATCGGCATCGTCCTGGAATTTGTTTACCTTCGTGAAGGTGGTGGTGTCGGGCACAGCAAGCGGAATATGCTGGCCCAGGTTGTTGTCGGTACAGCCGACAGTCGGGTCGCACAACATTGGCAGGCCGTCGACAAATTTCTTGATGCCGCCGGTAGCACTTGCCGCAACACATGTCTCAGTCGTCGGGCAATTAGCATCGGTGGTGCAAACTGTTGCCGTAGTAGCCGAGCACGTTCCCGGGGTGACCGTCGGCAACTGGCTCAGCACCCAGTTCGGAAATGGTCCGTAGTAGTGTGGAACTTTCGATTCATCAGTCGGCGATGCTGGCATAGCCTGGGCCCTGTCCATCGCGAAGAAGGCAATTACCAGCGTGACTAAGCACATGGTAATTATATTTTTATGCCTGTTCATAACTCCTCCGATTATTATTTGTTTGCAACTTGCATTGACTTAGCAGTTCGTTGGACTGCGGCTGGCTATTTTCCATTTCCACTTGAACCCTCTATCTTTTTATGCATCTTCTTGCTTCGTTCGATCTTGTGAGTCATGACCTTCTGGAGGTTCGCCAATCCTTGCGGGGTCCCTGTCACGTATGGGGTACCCCACTCCGTAGTGCCTTTCTTCCCCGCCGGAGCGCCTTTGTTCCCCCCCGCAGCGGCATTTGCCGTTACCACGAGAAAAATTGATAAATAAATCATCACCACTAATGCATAGAGTCGTTTCATGCTATTTCCCCCTTCATCATTTTTAAGTGAATTAGATTTTTCTTTTTGGCCAAATTATTTAGAATCTGGCCGCCCTTGTCTCCCCAACATCTATTAAGCGATCTCTCAAGGTGTATAGCCATCAGTCAATGTTTTGAGGAACGAAACGAGATATTCTCCGTCCATCATAAAGTTGAACGGCTGCATGGCGACGCGGTTCTCATCCACTTCCGGGGCAGGAAATATAGTGGGATCAGGCATCATCCCTCCCATACCGCCACCGCCCATGCCACTGCCACCACCCATGCCGTTGCTGTCCATCATAGCGCGCCAGGCATAGAAGTGAACGATGCCTTCCATACCATCCAGCGATTTAAAAAAGCCATTGTGTCCGTAGGCCCTTACAAAGCCAGGATATGGCCGTGCGTCTATATTACGTAACGAAGGCGTCTTGTGTTTGCCCATTTCGAGTTCATAAACTTTCGCACCATAGCCGGCACTCTTGAGGTAGCCGCCCAGGCCATAATCAATCCAATTATTGCCGTCGGGATTCCATTTCTTAGGCATGGTGTAGAAGGGATTTTCTGGATTTTTGGGAATGCCGAGATTGTAAAAGCCAAAATCAGTAAAAAGCGGATACCCCGTCGAACCTTCACTCAAGGTATGACAGGAGGCGCAATTGCCTCGATTTGGATCATTAAAAACTGCCAGCCCCTTCAATTCGTCATCAGTCAACCCGTGTCCCTGATAATATTCCCAGCGGGCAGGATTTTTTTGTGGGTTTCCCATACCACCACCGCTGCCCATGCCGCCGCTGCCTATGCCGCCGCCACCCATGCTGCCGCTACCCATGCCACCAGGGATACCGGCAGCAGTGATTCTGGTCACGTCTATTTGGGCATCTTTGGCGTTGTCCCAAAATTGGTCAAATTTTGAGGTATAGGGATTCACCTCTTCACTCCGCTCATATGCGGCAATGGACCGGGCAATACGTGCAAAGGAGCTAGTTACATCCTTTTTGAAATCAAGAGAGCCGGGGCCCCACACCGATTCAAAATCCTGTGCATACTCGGATTTGGCAACCCGATCGACCACCAGCTTGGCATTCGGCATGGCCATCTCCAGCGGATTCAGAAAGGGGCCCATAGCCTGTTCGGCTAAAGGGTCTCCCAATGAATATCCTGTGGCGCGACCGTCCCAGAACATACCGCCAATCCAGGTCAAAGTTGGTTTATCATAATAAAGGAGCGGGCTCTCTCCGGTATAGGTGGCGCTCGGCGGCTTACGGTTGCCGAACCTTTCAGGGATAGCCCCCGGATAGACCGAGCCCGTAGCGTTGATATCCGAATCCGGGCCGGTAAATCCGGCACCGGGGTCATGGCAACTGGCACACGACTGACTCTTATTGACCGACAGGTCTATATCAAAAAAGATTTTTTTGCCGAGTTCGATCATTGCCTGCTCGTCCACTTCCTGAGCGAATGCCCCCCCTAGGCCGTTAACGCCCATCATCACGGCAAGAGACAAAATCATTGAATATGATTTTTTCATTGGACCTCCTTTGTCGAGTCATTTTAAATTTCGTTAATTTCCCAGGTCATCGTCATCCGAATGGAGATTAAGGAGCAAGAAATTGCGCGCAGAATTCACGGTAAACAGAAAAACACACAATCACAATATTCTATTTTATGATATATAATGAGTACTTTATATATCATATATATTGCGGAGATCGATTTACTGAAACATCACCACTCATGACAAAATGGGGAGGAGTTATAGCGCAACCAGACAGAGGAAGGGGCTCGGGCAACGTTCACTGGGTATTCAGCTCAGGGTGGTCAAAATTCGGTTGTCATTCAAAGACACAGTCGCGTTTCAACAACCGTCTCTGGGCAATCTGCCCTTACGGTTGACCTTGTATGGCGAGCATCTGCAGGAGTCTTTGCCTCTCCAGGCAGCGGCGGATACGGAAAACAAGTTCATCGACGTCACAGGGTTTCAGGGTAAAATCGTCTGCGCCAAGGTGCAGGGCATCGGTAACGGATTGCATGTCGCCATAGCTTGCAAGAACGATTACAGCAGTTTGCGGGAATCTTTTTTTCACAGCCTTCAATACGCCAAAACCGTCAACGCCGGGCATCATCAGGTCAGTAATCACCAGATCGTATCTTTTCTTCTCCAACTCGTCGATTGCTTCACTGCCGTTGGCAATAGTAGTTACTGCAAACCCTTCCTCCCGGAGTTCCCGGCCAAAAGAATTCCGGATAAGCTTTTCGTTATCGACAAGTAAAATTGATCTCTCAGTGATGTTTTTATTATCCACCATTTCCCTCTCTTCACCACGCCATTGGGGAATTTTTATACTGATCGGCTGAGCTATGAATTGGTTTTTTGTATGCTTGATTGACCGAAAAACAGTGAAACGAGCTCCCATTGCCAAGACGCTCAATGCTCCAGGTATTTTTCGAGCTGCTGCGGCCCAACCTGCGTTTTTGGCACCGCAGCATTTTTTGGGTCAGTATTCTGCTGCAATGATATCAAAAAAAGGACATGAGACAATACGATAAGATATGATATGCATATGATATTAATAATATCATATTATGATAAAGGCTTAACTATAACGGCATGTAACGCGACAACGGAGAGAAGCAGAGACAGGTAAAAGAAACTATCTGTCAGGAATTGATTGAAAGAATAGTCTGGAGATTAGTTTTCTGGTGGGTAATCTGCAATTTTTTTCTTATATTTTTCCGGTGAACATTGACTGTCCCCGGAGAGAGGCGCATGATCTCGGCAATTTCCTTGCTCCGCTTGCCTTGCTTCACCAAATTGGCGACCTGAATTTCTACAGGGGTGAGCCGAACCAGTTTAGTGGAAAAATTGTTGGCGAAGGGAGCAGTCAACTCTTTGATATTGGTTCTGAGAATATTGACCAGCACGCGCTGCTGCTCGGTCAGCTTGCATTCATTTAATCTCTCAAAAAAAGGATCTACGAGATGGCTAACATTGGCGACCACCTGCTCGGCTAGTAATTCTCGATCTTGTTCGCGTTTTTTGAGCAGCACGGTCAGGGCGGCATTTAATTCAGACAGTTCGATAGTCCGCTCCTGTACCCGTTGCTCCAATTCAATCTGGGCGCGCTGTAATTCGGCCTGGGCCGCTTTCAGCTTGGTAATGTCGGTAATGGTGCCGATAAAGCGTAGAGCTCTGCCCTGCGCGTCTCTCGCGACAACCTGCCCCCTGGATAACATCCACTGCCATTCGCCGGCCTGGTTGCGCAGTCGGTACTCCACTTCATAGCGAACGGTTTTTCCCTGCAGATGGGCCTCACGCTCGGCCCGTACCCGCTCCAGATCGTCAGGATGCAGAAGGTTCTCAAAGGAGAGTTCGCTGATATGGCAATCCTCTTCGTAACCCAAAGTACGAAGCCAGTTGACGCCATGATATGTCTCACCAGTGACCAGATTGCGATCCCAGACACCATTCGATGCAGCGTCCAGCGCCAGACGAAACCGATTTTCGCTTTCTCGCAATTGCTCCTCGACCAGCTGTCGCTGCCCTATTTCCTCTTGTAATTGCTGGTTCCTTAAGCCCAGAATTCGCAGTAGACCTTGTTTCTCGAGGCAGCGCCGGATGCGGAAAACAATCTCATCAACATCGCACGGCTTCAGGGTAAAATCATCTGCGCCCAGGCGCAAGGCATCAATGGCTGATCGCAGGTCGCCATAGCCGGTAAGAATTATAACACTGGTCGGTGAAACAGACTTTTTCACCGCCTTCAACACGCCAAAACCGTCGATGTCGGGCATCATCAAATCAGTGATAACCACATCGTACTTGGCCTTTTCCAACTCGTCGATTGCTTCACGACCACTGCCAACGGCAGTAACTGCAAACCCCTCCTCCCGCAACTCTCTGGCAAATGAATTCCGGATAAGCTTTTCGTCATCAACAAATAGAATGGATATCTCAGCGGTGTCTTTATGTTCCAATCCCCCTCCTTTATACCTTAGAAATGCACTTGAATATAAATATGAACTGACCGGTGCAGACCTTATGCAACAGTATCAGCAGAGTTTATCGGCAGAACGACAGTGAAGGTTGATCCCCGCCCCGGTTGACTCTCGACCCGAATTGCTCCATTGTGGTTTTTGATGATACCGTGACAGACCGACAGGCCCAGACCGGTACCCTTTACTTCAGGCTTGGTTGTGTAGAAGGGTTGAAAAATCATTGCTATTTCGGAAGGGTTGATGCCGACTCCGTTATCCCCGATCGCGACAGCCACTGAATCCTCGTCCTCATGCCAGGTCGTGACGGTGATCATACCACCGCGCTGTTGACAGGCATCCACCGCATTGATCAGGATGTTCAGAAAGACTTGTTTTAGCTGGTCGGAAACTGCATGGATCTGCGGCAATTGCTGCGCAAAATCGCGCACCACCGAAATCCGTTTCCCTTGGAAATCACTTTTATACAACAAAAGCACCGAGTCGACGACCTTGTTTACATCCATCAACCTTTTTCTACCGGAGCTGGGACGGTTAAACTCCTGGAGGCTACGGATCAAATCCTTAATCCTGTCACATTCTTCAATGGCCTCTCCCAGCAGTTCCCTATCCTCTTCCTCCAGTATAGCCCGTTTCATCAAGCCTTTGAGCACAGAGAGGATACCCTGCAGAGGATTGTTAAATTCGTGGGCTATGGAAGCAGACAACTTACCTATTGCCGACAGCTTTCCGGCATGGAGGAACTGTCTCTGGGTCTCCTGCAGTTCAAGCGTACGGAGCTCAACCATCTGCTCCAACTCCCTGTTTAAGATTTGAAGCTGATCCTGACTTTTCTTCAATGCTGCATCCGACATCTTACGTTTGGTTATATCCCGGCTAAAAACAGCCAACGCGGAAATTGCGGAGTTTTCATCGAATACAGGATAAGCTGAATGGCCAAAGAAAATTCCATCACGCTCGTCTTCGAAATGGAGGGGAATACCTGTACGAAGGATTTCATTGACCTTTTCAGTGCGCATCATTACCAGCTCGGTAGGCATAAGTTTCTGCCATTTTTGACCGACAAGCTCTTCGACAGTCAAACCGAGGCGTCGTGCAGTAGTCTCGTTGGCAGCGAGTATCTCTCCATTGATGCCAAACAGATAAATAGATTCATCAACGGAGTTGATAAGGGCCCGCACAATACGTTCTTGCTCGCGCAGCGCCGCCTCGACCTTATTACGTTCGGTGATATCCTCGAAAACAGTAAATACTTCCGACGGTAACTCGGCCCCATGAGAAAAAAAGGGTATCGAGTCAATACGTAACCAGCGGTACTCGTCAAGCCGAGGGTTGAATACGCCCATAACAACGTTTCGTACAGTTTGACCAGTCCTCAATGCCACCGAGGCCGGATGCTTCAGGGCAGGAAATCGACTCCCGTTTTCATGAATAGTGGGATGTTCCGCCTCATCCGAAATTCCGGTCAAAAATTGATCCCGATTCATACCAAGGATATTCTCGGCGGCCTGATTCATCGCTATGACATTTCCCTTATGGTCTTGATGAACCACGCCTTGCAGCATGGTTTCTGCCAGAACTCGGTATCGTTCCTCACTCTTGCGTAAATTCTCTTCCGCCAATCTGCGATCAGTGATGTCTTCTGTTATGCCGAATCCGCCTGCCAGCTTGCCGTCCCTGTCAAATTCAAGATATGCTTTTTCTCGAACCCAGTTGACCCTGTCGTCCACCACGATTCGATGCTCAAGATCATAGGGTGCACCACTGAGCGCCTGATGCCATCGAGTATCAACATACACCCGGTCGTCCGGGTGGATCTTGGAGAGAAATGAATCATAACTCAACAGCGTTCCTTTAGGGACACCAAAGATACGGTAATTTTCATCGGACCAGGTCAGTACATTCCGAATAATATCAAGACGCCAGCTGCCAATATTCCCGACCTCCTGGGCGAGATCAAAATCCTTTTCCCGTTCACGAAGTGCTCGCTCTGTTTGCTTGAGTTCGGTGATGTCCTGGATCGCCACAGCGCATCCGAAAAGAATGCCGTTGTTATCGAACACAGGAGAAGCGCTTTTGATAATATAGACCTGGGATCCATCACGCTCCAACCGTATAACCTGCCCGGCCGTGCTTTCTCCCTTCCGTAGCGACCTGATCGACGGCCATTCCGCGGGAGCAATAGGCTCGCCCGTTGAATCCCATAATGCATTTAAATCATTGTGTTTTTCTTCTGTGAATTGGATTTGAAATCCCGATCCACCCCAAATTCGCTCATAAGCTGTATTTTTCTGGCTGATGTTACCACTTACATCAGCAATAGCGATTCCGACCGGCAAGGATTCCAAAACGACGGTCAAAAGACGCTTTTCATTCTCCGCCGTCGCTTTCGCTGACGCTAATTCAGCAGCGTGCTGACGTAATGATTCCTCAGCCTGCTTACGTCCAGTTATGTCGTGAATAATGGAAACGAGAAATTTATTTCCCTCACTCTCCAGCCCGTTGCTGAAGACCTCCACCTCCCGGATGGAGCCGTCTGCTCTGTGGTGACGAAATTCAAATCTGCGACCCTCTGATTCTGCGGCCTTTACTAAAACAGACAACAGGGCCTCAGACGGCAGGGTATTGATTTCCAGGATGTTCATTTGCCGGAGTTCCTCGATGGACCATCCGTAAAACCGCACCGCCGCTTTATTGGCATCAACGATCCTCCCCGTCTCTGCATCCAGAATGAGCATGACCGCGGAGTGTTGTATAAACAGTTTTTGGAAGCGGTTCTCCTGTTCACGCAGCTCACTTTGCCGCAGGGCTTCTTCCGCTACCTTATGCTTGGTAATGTCACTGAGCACGATTCGAAATACGGCCGTGCCGTTGGAATATGTCGATTTAGAGACATTCAGTTGTGCCCAGAATGTGGTTTTGTCCTTTTTTAACATCTGCAGTTCGCAGGATCGAAGTTCGTTGAATGGTTCCGGGGCTACCGCATACAGCCCAGAGAACTGGTTGTGATGCTGGTAGTAGATGTCCTGGTCTTCAGGGAGAATAAATCTGGACAACGGCTGTTTGATCATCGCGGTCCGAGGCACACCAAACAGAGCGGCTGCGGTGAGGTTTGCTTTCAGGATCAGCCCCGCCTTGCTCACGGACAAATAGCCAACCGGGGCGAAGTCGTAGAGATCGATGTAGCGTCCCTGGGCGACTTCAAGGGTTTCCTGGATCCGGCGCAACTCATCGTTCTGGAGTTCCAGTTCGATCTGGTGCAATTGCAGTTCGTGGATAAGTCGTTTTGCTTCCTCTGGTTCAAGGGTCGAAATGTCTCGATCTTGCTGGATCTGGAGCCGTTCGCTTGCTCTTTCGCGTAGGGTTTTCTCTGCGGTCAGCGCTGCAGGATTCATGGCCTCGTCGTTCGGGGTTTTCATCGTATCTTTCCTTCAGGAGTGGTAAGTCCTTTCTCCATATTCATCACAGTTATTGAAGCTGCAAATCATTTAAATGCAGGATGTTACGTGATATTTGAACGTACGCTGATTGACGTATTTGTTAATATCTATTCTGTACATTGTGAAAATGAGCGCAATAACAATTGCAGTGTTTTGAAAAAAAAAGAGAA
>JBBRDD010000112.1:0-15809 GCA_038204235.1 Desulfobulbales bacterium | reverse complement strand
GGTATGAAGACGCTATACGTCTGCTTGAATCCTCAGATTTTCCGTTCCAGAGCGCGGAATCGGTCGCGAACACGATTATCTCACGGGCTCGAGTTTCTGAACTGCTCAGGATGTTGACATGATATTAATTTTAAATGGAGGGAAACATGAAATTTCTGCATACAATGGTAAGGGTAAAAGACCTTGATGAGTCAATTGATTTCTTTACAAAAAAACTAGGATTGGTGGAAACAAGGCGAAAAGATTATGAAGACGGGCGTTTTACTCTTCTCTATCTTGCAACAGCACCCGGAGAACCTGAAGTGGAACTCACCTTCAACTGGGATCAGGAGACTGCCTATAGTGAAGGGAGAAATTTTGGTCATTTAGCATTCAGCGTCGAGAACATCTACGATTACTGTCAAATGTTAATGGACAAAGGGGTTACCATTCTTCGGCCACCCAGGGACGGCCATATGGCTTTTATCCGTACTCCGGATCAGATTTCCATTGAGCTCCTGCAAGAGGGTGAAAAACTGCCCGTTCAGGAACCATGGGCTACTATGGAAAACAAAGGGAGCTGGTAGAGAGTGACGACGCTCTAGCTTGAGCGGTAATAAACCATCGTCATGTCTAATGTCTTTAAACAAAGAGTATCTGCCTTTTTACCGGGAGAATTTGTAAAAGCTTTAATCTGAATTGGTTAAGTCAAGCTGTCCAGGATGTTTTGTCCCCTTTTAGGAAATGATGAATGGGAAAGAAAGATTATATATTGGTCGCCGTACTCTATGGTTCTCTTTTTGCCGGGATATTTTTTCCCGAGAGTTCTGCTGTTGTTTCCGAAATCATCAAGTACCTGATGATGTCCATGCTCTTTCTGGCCTTTATAAAAATATCTCCGGCTCATGTCGGCAGGGCCCTGATGTCAAATTGGGGAGGGCTTCTCTGGGGTACCCTGTTGCGCCTGGTGGTCGCACCGGCAATGGCATATTGGGTGACTCTTGCATTGTATCCGCCATTGGCACTGCCCATTCTTTTACTTGCAGGGGCCTCCACCGGCGTGTCCTCCCCATTCTTCACTTCGCTGTGTCGGGGTAACATCTCGTTCTGTCTGGTCATGGCCGTGGTGACCAGCCTGCTTTTACCGATCAGTCTGCCTGTGATGGTAAACGTATTGTCCAATACCATCCTGAGCTATGACCTTGCTGGCATGGCCCTGTTTCTGGCCATGATTATTTTTGTTCCACTAAGTGCAGCATTTCTCTTCAGGATGTTTGTACCGGACCTGCTTGTGCCTATGAATCGAATGAGTTATCCGATTTCACTGGTGGTGATCTCAGGTATTAATTTTGGGGCTCTCGGCCGATACCTTCCTTATCTCAAAAACAACCCTGAACAGATTCTTTATTGTGCAATCTGTTCAGTTGTACTGGCCATCGTACTGGCCCTGGTGGGTTGGTGGTCTACACGGATACGGGATCGGCCTGACAAGGTAGCGGCATCAGGCAGCCAGGTCTGGGTCAATAATATTTTAATCATTGCCCTGGCCGTTCACATGAACCAGCCGTTGGCGGCAACATTAGCGGCTTTCTACATGATTCCGTATTACGGGTTTGTTGTCTTTTTTTCGGTGTTGGCCAATAGGTCTGAGCCGGTATGTATTGCTGAATGATTAAATGTGCAGTAGTCAGAAAAAATACGAAGGTGTTGCAATGATTTTAGGTATATCGGGAAGTCCAAGACTAAATGGAATTACCGCAAGTGCTGTCAAAAAGGTGCTTGCTGAATGTGATGGAGAAACAAGATATATTTCTCTTGCAGGAAAGCATATAGGTGGTTGCATCAGCTGCCTGGGATGTACAAAAGACAACAAATGCATTGTAAATGATGATTTTCAGGTAATAGTCGAGGAAATGCAGAGAGCGGATGCCATAATATTTGGTATTCCAAATTATTTCGATGTACCCAATGGATTATCCCATTGCCTGTTAGAGCGATGTTTTTGTTTACGTCATCAAGGAGCATTCCTGTTAAAAGACAAACTCTCAGTCGTTCTGTCCACCGGCTATTCTTTTGATGAAGAAAACAGCCAGGTTTTGAAAATAGTCGAACATTTTATGACTATGAATAAAATGAACACCGTTGCAAAGTTTCTGGTAGGTGCCTATTCTCAGTGTTACAGCTGTACGTACGGTCGGACTTGTGCAGATGGAAATGTTGTTAAAAATAATGGTTTTGTCGCCGAAGTCACGGCCGATATGTTACCACCAAAGTTTGATAAGCAGCCAGAGTCAATTATCAAATGTCGTAACGCAGCGCAGCTGCTAAACAAAATATTACAAAAAATATATGATTACGACTAAACCTCAGCTATATGGGGATATGAGGCAACCTTTTCACGGGACGCCATAAACCCATCCCTGGGGGCTTGACCGCAGCCATCCAGGCTGCGGAACACCCGTGCAAAGGTCACCCCATATCCCTCTGGACCATCTGTGCTGAACTTTAGTGGTAATCAAAATAACTAACGAACTTGTCTCACTGCAAGGAGCCTACTTGCCAATACAGAGACCAATGATGGCCCGAAACATAGAACCGGTTACAGAAGACAGGAATATTCCGAAGGTGAATTGAAAATTCCCGTAGAACAACAATTACAAAAAGTATTTTCAGGAGAAATCATGATCAAGCATATCGTAATGTGGAAGTTTAAAGAGAGTGCGCTGAACAACACGCAAGAGGAAAATATAAATGAGTTCGCATCCAGATTGGAAGCGCTTGTTGGTGTAATCGATGAGATTGTCAGCTTGAAAACGGGAAAGAATATTCTTCCAGGTGAGACCGCTTCTGATCTTGTCTTACTGTCAGAGTTCAACAGCATGAATGATCTTGAAAAATATAATAAACACCCGGAACATCAGAAAGTCCTCGCTTTGGGCAAGAAAGTGATCGCCGAAAGAAGAGCCGTTGATTTTGAGATGTAACCTTTTGATGTGCAGTGCACCCGAGCCTCAACATTGAGGATCTTTTTGGAGGTGTCGGCAGTCGTTGACCATTTCAACCTGGAAATCTGCTCCATCCTTATAAAGGATATTCAGGGCCGCTGTATCCTGTCGCAACTCTCGAAATTGATCCAGGGAGGTTTTCGATGCAAAGCATAATAATGAAATGATGACGAAATTGTGCGAACAGATCAACAGGGTACTGCCAGGAGGGTAGGGCTCGGAAATTCGGTCCAGCGTTTCAACGGCACGTTGCTGGACTTTCTCGAGACTTTCTCCACCCGGCATGGCCAAGGCGGCGGGATGTTTTTCCCAGGCCTTTCGAAAATCCTGATGCTCTACTGCCCACCGATACGCTTCCATCCCTTCAAAGTCTCCCAGGTCCATTTCCATAAATCCCGATTCTTTAATCAAAGGCGTTGAAGGGTGAAATTTGCCGATATGTAATGCCGTTTCAATAGCCCGCTTCAGAGGGCTTGAATAAATGGCGGTGATGGTCTGATCTTTTAATGCCAAAGCCAAGGCTCGCGCCTGGTTATTACCCTTCGGGTTGAGAGGTAAATCGGTTCGCCCCTGAAAGCGGTGCAGCCGATTCCATTCGGTTTCCCCATGCCGGATGAGTATAATTCGACTACCTGACGGTTTACTGTTTTTCACTTCTTGACTATCCTTTTGAGCATTTCAACAAATATCGATTTCAATTGATTGCAGGTTACCGGAGATTGGCGTCGTAAGTTTAGCCACACCAATGGTAAGCGAAATCGTCCTTTCTGTAAGGAGATTTTTATTGAACTTTGTAGCAGTTGTTACAAGGTTCTCATGTGATTTCTTTTAAGGTCATGATCTGTCGTGAAAATAAGTGGATAGGTGTAGATGGATCTAAGCATTTTCTCAATGACTTGAGATTTCTTTCTCACCTGCCCCAAAAAATGAATTTTTGTCAAACTCTATAAATATAATATTAAAAACAGTACATTAAGAAGAGTCAGATATTTTGTAAACCAAGGCGCTTCTCGAAAGATTTTGATCATTTAGACACCAGAAGAATCTTTTACAAGGCAAACTGGTTGCGACCGTCCTTACCGGTGTTGCTCCCGAAGCACTCGCCGCCGTCAATCAATCCCTGGCGACTGAGTTCCGTGACTATGAAAAAATGAATCTTATCGGGCAAGTAACGATTCCGGGAAGTATTGTCTGTGCGTTCTGCGGTAAGGGGGATGAGTGTCAGATGAGTGGCTTTAAAAGTAGACTGATTGACTCCGCTACGAGGGCAAGCGATTATAAATATCCCAGGGTGGAGGATCAGCAGGAAGTCTGCGAAGAAGCAGGGCGAATTGGTCGCCTCATGGGTGAACGTCTCAAATAAAAAAATTGAAATGGAAAACACATTGATAGCACAACAGCGGCTTGCACACTTAATCAGCGAGGCTCAGAGGCTTGGTGCAACGTCTGCTGCCATTATATCGTCAAAAGATATTCAGGTTAAAGATGATTTGGCAGCATTATGTAACGGCGAATATAGATGTCCGAATTATGGTCGTGCGGCAAGCTGCCCACCCTGCGTGGAAGGGCCTGTCGAATTTAGAAAGTGGCAGGCACAGTCCCAATTTTCCATTACTGTGAAAATAGAATTACCCATATCAATCATGTTTTCCGATGAGCGAAACGGTGTAATGCGGCTGCTTCACCAGATTGTCGCAGCAGTGGAGCACAAAGCCATTGAAACAGGTTTTAAAAACTCAAAAGGCTTTGCTGGTGGATCATGTAAAGAGCTGTTTTGTGAGGAGCATGAAAACTGCAGCATTGTAGCAGAAAACAAACCCTGCCGTCACCCAGAGTCAGCTCGCCCGTCTATGTCAGGCTTTGGCGTCGATGTCACTCTGTTGATGAAGTCTTCCGGATGGTCAGGAGCAAAAGCGGAAGAATCAGATGTATCTGATATAGGCGCCACAAGCTGGGTGGCGGGCCTTGTCATGCTTGCCTGAAATTGGTAAACATGAGCAAAAGGGACCTTAAACCCCACGAGGGGGGCTTTGTTCAGTACTCGCTTGACGGGTACTCTGTTCAGTCCCCGTGCTATGCAGGGATAAGTGCCCTGGAGGTAGATGCTGCCGTATATTTAATCAGGAAAAGGTCTCCCATTGCATCTCATCCATATTTACGGAAAGCTCTCTTCTGTTCCGCGCCAGGATTTAGTTCAAAAGTAACAGCCGCTGATTATACTATTATGCGGCAGGAGGAACCATGGGTTGTCTCTGTCAAGAAATCGCCGGACCTGATATACAACTATCCCCCATCTGTCTCGGGCAGTTGTGGATCTTTGATAATCTTCCAGGTTCGGAAGTAGTGGAATTGATTCGTGAAGCTGCTCGTAAGAAAATGGTGAAGGGAGAGACCCTGTTCATGCAGTCTGATCCTGCCGATGAGCTGTTTCTCATCAAGGGTGGACGCGTTAAACTCGTAAAAATATTTGAAGATGGCAGTGAACTGACTTTAGACATTCGAAAAGATGGCGACTTTCTCGGCGAGAACGTCTTTTCAGATCAGGGGCAATATCCGGTAAGTGCTATTTGTCTGGAAGATACCATGACATGTGGCTTTAGTAGAAGTCAGTTTGAACAGCTTGTTCTCAAACATCCTCATATAGGTCTTCAGGTCATACGAAATTTGAGTGACAGGGTTACCTGGCTCACCAGCCAGGTAGGCAGCATGGCGGTAACCAATATTGAAGAACGACTCTATAGAGTGCTCTGCAACGTGGCCCAAAAGCATGGCTCGACCATTCCGCGAGGGGTTGTGATTCAATTCCCTCTGACCCATGAGGATTTGGGCTTTTTAACAGGGGCTCACCGGGTCAGTATTACCAGGGCAATGACCGCTCTTAAAAATGCTGGAAAAATTATTCTGGAAGATAAAAGACTCATTCTGCCGTCCCTGAGTTTGTAGTATTGACTATCCCCCATTAACGCCCGCAGGCCAAAAGAACCGGGCTTTAATTAACACGGTACAGGTCATGCAAACTTGAGGTAGGCAATAGCCGAGAGACAGAGCAAAAAGGCCGGCAGGACAAACATTCGCTGCCTGTATAAACGATCTGCCACCAACCGTTTAACAATGCGCTGTGTCGCATAGAGTGAGGCGATCAGGCTGCCGACTATGGTGATGAGCTGAAGAATAAAAGTGGCGTCTGAGTTTATCAGGCGGCTCGGGTTGTACTCACTGCTCAAACCGATGATATCGCGCAGATTGGCCGGCAGTAGCCAAATGCCGCCAACAAAGATTTCCAGGTGCGCGGTCATGAAGGCACCGAGGACCAACGGAATCATACTGTATCCGAGTATAGATGCCGTATTTTTCCAGCTGCTTCCGGTGAGCCTGGCCATAATTTTCGACATAACAGCATACCCGCTCAGGTAGATTATAATGCAGGCAAAAAAGAAGATGCTCGAGGCCAGGACCTGACTGTCGGGCAGTCCCAGTTCATGGAGCATGCTGGTCAAACCAGCCGTAAACCCGGTATATTTTTGGTTAATGGCAAAGGGATAAAAGATAGCGGCCAGACTGACTACCAGCACGCTGTCTTCCAGGCGCGGCGACTGGAGGTTCCACAGTTCCTGGGGAGCCAGGCGTAGATTGAGGTGTATTGAGTTCAGTTTGCAGTTCTTGATGCATTGCCCGCAGAGGATGCAGTCGCGATTGTTGTCCACCAGAAAAGGATGGCGGAACATCGGGCAGCCAGCCGCGTGCTCGTCACCATTGTAGCACAATTGATCGACACAGCGGTTCATGCAGACATGTCTGTTGGCCCGCAGTTCCAGAATGGACGGCATGGAAAAAAGTGCGTTGATTGCACCAAGCGGGCAGATGTAACGGCACCAGACCCGGCGTTTAAAAAACGTACTGAAAAAAAGAGCACTGAGCGTGATGGTGAAGATGATCCAGGCTGTCAGTCGCGGGGATTCATAGGCGTTCCAGGCGGTTTCGATCCAGAACAGCAGGATACAGAGAGAAGTCATTATCCAGCCGGAATATTGTCTGATTATCTGTGGGGTCGGTCTTTCTGGCTTGAGGATTTTCTGGGCCAGCCAGCCGGGCACGGACAGACCGCAGACACTGCACCAGGTACGGGCAAGGAAAAAGAAGGCAAAAATGAGCAGCGGCCAACCGACCACCCAGCTGAGGGTGAGGCCGATATTCTTTTCCCCGGTGACCGGACCGAAGAACAATATTGTCAGCACGAGTATAAAAAAAACGCCGACGATAGCCCTGGGCAGTACCGGGAAAAGCGGACTCGTCAGAAAGGCGCGTATGGGGGCCAGCCGGAGCAGATTGAACTCCCACTTGCCCTCGGACTTGGGCACCCCCAGAAGGTTCTGGTGGTTGAGTGGTTGATTGCTCTTGCCGAGAATAACGGCACGCTGCAGCACGCTGGCCATTTCGGTCAGATTTCCCGGCCAGTCGTAGTTCATGAACATGCCCATGGTCTGCTCGTCCACCTGGCTGATATTCTTGGCGTATTGCAGGCTATAGCGTTTGAGGTAGTATTGCACCAGGCGCGGAATATCACGGCGGTGCCCCCGCAGAGGGGTCACCCGGAAATGCTGGTCGGCGACGAGGGAATAGAGTGAGGGGAGTAACCGGTCATGGCCGTCCTCCTGGCGGGGTTTGTCCTGGCAAATCAGGATAAGCCGTGAACGCAGAGGCACTCTGGTGCCGCCACCCACCTTACAGAAACCATTTTTGCTGATGATTGCGGCCAGCTGCCGCTGAAAATCAGGTTCCATATATTCGGCATTATTTAAAACGACAGTCCCCCCCTGTAACCGTTCAAAAATTCCCAGCTGGTCGACCTGAGAAAAAGCCGAGGAATCCCGCTCATAGCCGAATAGCTCGACTTCCAGTTGCGCTGGATCGACTTCCCGGATATCGATTTCCGTGTAAGGGCCGTCTTTATAGGCACTGGCTCGATGAATTTCATAGGCAACCATCCGCCGACCGGTGCCGTTTTCCCCGGTGAGGAGCACTGGAGCAAGATTATCGCTGAACCGCTGGACTGCTTTTCTGATCTGTCGGGCAATGGTCGATTCGGCCAGGCGGGAGCCGCGCTGGCTGTCAAAAAATAATTTTTCGTCACCCGCTGAATGTTTCGTCTCCGAAAAAAACGTCGAATCCAGCTTGTCAGCACCATTATTGCGAGAATTTTTCGACTTACTGAGTGCCTGGGCGTGGTCATGGAAAGAGACCCGCAGGCGATCAGCCAGGGCAATACTCAGCTGCCGCTGCACCGCGTTGTTGCTCAGCAGCACTGAATTGAAGGTGTCGGCGCCAAAAAAGAGCAGCGAGAGCTCGCTCATAGCCCGGACGTTCAGGCGATTGCTGCTGTTGGTCAAGAGGGACGTTTCACCGAAATGACCGCCCGGGCCGATATGGCCGACAATGAGCTGGCTGTCTCCTTCAGAATTCAAGGTCAGCTCCACTTCCCCTTCGGCAACGATATAAAATTTGCGGTCATTTTCAGCCTGGCGGTAGACGTACTCACCCTGGCCAACTCTTCGCCACTGGCCGGCATCAATAATGTGGTCGATTTCTTCTGCCGCGACATCCCTGAAAAGGACAGATTTTTGCAGGATCTCCCTGAGTTCCTCCTCATTATGCATAGCCCAGCACCATTACCGTATCGTGTTTAGTCGAAACCTTGAGACGTCTCTTCACCATTGAATCCGTTGACGTGTTTGCTTTACTGCCGCAAATTTAAACTCAGCAACGAAACCGGGCAATGCCGGAAAATTTTCTCCGAAGTGGTACCGAACATATAATCTTTGAAATTTGTTCTCCCTTTCGAACTGATCACCACCAGATCAGCTTCTTCATCGGCGACCACCTGAAGAATCTCCTCAAAGGGTACACCGCTTCTGATGATTGTTCTGGTGGCAACCTTTTTCGGTACGCATTGACGAAACAGATCGTCTAGATTGACGGTTCGCCTCCTGGTCTCATCATTGATAAATTTTTCCAGGGTGATTGTGCCGGGGTCCTCATGTTTGCATACTTCTCTTATATAATCAATCTGTCGTTTGTTAATAACGCTTACCGCAACAAGCTCAGCTTCATTCCGTTCAGCGATCTCTGCCGCATATTGCATAATCCTGGCGGAATAGACAGAAAAATCGATACCGGCTATAATTTTATTCAGTTTTTTCATCGTTTTTCTCCCTAATAGCGTTTCCTGCTGAAATTTTCCCGGCTTCTGACACTGAGCACGGGGACAGGTGAGTGTCTGAACACTTTCTCCGCGTTTGATCCATGCAGCGTGCCGATAAGATTACTTCTTCCTTTACTGGCCAGCACAACCAGATCGACTTTTTCCTTTTCTATAGCCTTTAATATGGCTTCATATGGAATACCAACGTGAATAAGAATTCTCATGCGTGGTTTATCGTCGGGAAAAAATTGATCAATGATTTCTTTAATGCGCTGCCGACGCTCTGTGCTTGCCCTTTCAATGAAGGTTTCAACAGAAAGGCCTTCCGGAAAGTAGGGGCTTACTGTCCTGACCGCCTCGACATCCCGGTTGTTGATGACATTAAAGAGGATAATTTCCGCCGGTAATCCTCTCGTTGCCGCCACTGCCTCCTCGATGGTCATTTTTGTATAGTCGGACAGATCCACACAAGCCATTACTTTTTTTATATCAGTCATCTCAACCCCCTTCTCACCCATGTAATTACCATATGGACAATGTATCCTATGTCCTGAAGCTCACTTTGTATCCTGCATGTGCATCATAACTGCCAGAAACCAGCGCTCAAAATGAAAAAAGCAATTACTGTGCCACAACTCTGGTTGAACAATATCGTGCCGCGTTCGGTGATCTTTTTTGCTGTGCACGTTTACTGACCAAACGAAATGCCGGGTGGAAATGATCATGAAAAAGAAGACGGAGATGGATTCTCCCATACCTTCGGGGATTTGTCGTAATTTCATAAATTTTAACCAGAAGATGGCCGCAGACTGACAAGATCCTTTCCAGTTTGTAAAGATAGCTGACACTCGGACCCTCTGCACAATCGGCAGGGCAATGAAGGCAAGGGTTTGCAGTATTCGGTACAATTCCAGGCCGCTATTCCTGGAGGTAGGGGATCAAATGGAAATATCAAGAAGATACGAAACGATACGTAATGATACCTCATGGCTCTGTGTTACAAAACAATACAGTGTTACTGTCTGGCCGTATCAGAGTGTAACATTATGTAATCACTATTAATTACGTATAAATATTTTTGGCATGAAATATGCTTCATCGAAAATGAAGATTTAATCGTCAGGTTTACATACAGTTTATACAATAAACGTGTTCTCAGGGAGGAACCACATGTCATCAATAGCGTTGTTTCCATGTCTTTCGACGCTCGATTCCGGCATTATCGGCGAATTATCGAGTACTCTTGCTTTAAAAGTCTACACCGACGAAAACCTTTTTGGCGACACGGTTGCAAAATTCGGCGGGGATCCGGAACGTCTGAAGAAAATGATGTACAACAGGACATCGGTTTTCAATCAGTTTACTCTTGAAAAAGAAAAAGCTGTCAACATGTTTCGCATGGTTCTCGCGGAAAAACTTGTCGCTCCTGAACAGTATCTGTTCCATGGTTTTCTCACTTCTCTCATCCCGGCTGATGTAACAGAGGTCTTAAGAGTACTGGTGGTCGACAAAAAACAAGGACGGATAGACCGTGCGATCAAGATGGGACTGGGTAAAGGAGAAGCGAAAAAGAAGATTCGCAATCATGATATAAGTGCCTTTAGCTGGACCGATTTTCTCTATGCCAAAGAAGCCTACGACAGTTCTCTGTATGATCTGGTTGTACCGGTTGAAGAAAAGGACCATCGTGAGATAACTAAAGAAATACTCGGGTGTTTTCATCGAACTTCGGTGCTGCGTACCCCGGAGTCGCAGAGTGCGGTCAAGGATATGAAAATGGTCGCCGAAATCGAGAACCTGCTCCTGGCCCACGGACATAAGATGGGCATCAAAGCAAAAGAGGGAAATGTTACGCTGATTATACAAAATAGCGTTCTCAATTTTAATGGCTTGAAGCAGGATCTTACCGATCTTATCAAGCAGATTCCCGGCATTCAGGAAATTACCATCGAGAAGCATAAAAGCTATGTTGAAACGGTGTACCGTCAGCAAAAATTTGAATTGCCTTCAAAGGTCCTTTTTGTCGATGATGAACGGGAATTCGTCCAGACGGTCTCCCAGCGCCTGATCAGTCGGGATGTCGGCACATATGGCGTGTATGATGGTCAGCAGGCTCTGGACTTGATTGCTGAGGATTGTCCTGAAGTCATGGTCCTTGATCTGAAGATGCCGGGCCTGCATGGTATTGAGGTGCTCCGCCAGGCGAAAGAAATAGCCCCGGGTATCGAGGTGATCATCCTTACCGGCCATGGCACGACCAAAGATATGGAAGAATGTATGAAGCTTGGGGCCTTTGCCTACATGAATAAGCCGGTAAATATAGAAGAACTTTCCGCAACTATTAAATCGGCCAATGACAAGGTTCATGCCGGGCAAAAGAAAGCTTCGGCTGCTTAAAATGGTTAATTTTGATTATCTGTAATGGGCTAACAATTCTATAAATATTTTCTTCATGAGAGGGACGTCAACGATGGAAAAAAAAATGAATGCCAAGGTTTTACTGGTGGATGACGAAGAAGAGTTCATCAAAACTCTCGCCCAGCGATTAGAGATGCGCGGTCTGAAAGTAACCGGGGCAACCCGCGGAGAAGAGGCCGTTGATCTGGTCGACAAGCAGAATTACGATGCTATTGTTATCGATCTGGCCATGCCCGGCATGGACGGTCTGGAGACGTTGAAAAGGATTAAGGAAAATCACCCGGATGCGGAAATTATCATGCTGAGCGGCCAGGGAACTGTCAAGTCGGGCATTGAAGCAATGAAGCTCGGTGCTGAGGACTTTCTGGAAAAACCTGTCGATATGCATGAGCTTCTGGAGAAAATCGATGAAATGAAAACCAAACGGATTCTGGTTTTGGAGAAGCAATCGATGGAGGAAATCGACCACATCCTCAAGACTAAATCCTGGTAAGTGCATCTCCCGGGCAGAACATGCAGGGAGAATTTTTTCTGCCAGGCTAAAAGAGCTGCCTGAGATCCACAATTAAACGGTCGGCACCGCAGATAATCTATGCGGAATGCGATTTTTGCGTCTTTTCACGTCATAAGGCGTGAGTACAATAGGGGTGGTGAACATTATGTCGATTTCAAAAGATATTGCGGAAAAGTCCGGCCTGGCCGAGGTGAATAAGCTCGGTCAGGGAACGCCAATTCGGATTGACTGGAAGCGTGTTTTTTTTATTTTATTAGGCATCGGACTTTTTTTCGGGATTTATTATTCTCCTCCCTGGGCGGCGGCCATTGACCCTCTGGGCGTCAGCTTTGAGCTGAGTCGAGAGGCGAAAGGTGCTTTGGCCGTTTTTGGGCTTGCGGCCGTCTGGTGGGTATTTGAGGTCGTCCCAATCGGGGTCACCAGTCTTTTGATAGGCACTCTTCAGGCCCTTTACCTCATTCGGGACCCGAAAGTGGCCTTCAAAGATTTTATGGACCCCTCGGTATTATTTATCTTCGGGTCGCTGGTTATCGGCATGGTTTTTACCAAGACCGGGTTGACCAAACGTCTTGCCTATAAGATGCTCTCCATAATCGGTGAACGGACCAGCATGATCTATCTGGGCTGCTTTGTGATGACAGCTCTGCTCACCCATCTTATGGCTCATACCGCCGTAGCGGCAACTATGTTTCCCCTGCTCATGGCCATTCATGCCCTCTATACTGATGAAGAAGGGCCGACTCGCTTTGGTAGAGGTCTGTTTATCGGCATGGCGTATGTCGCTGGTGCCGGGAGTATCATAACCCTGCTCGGCGCGGCCCGCGGGGCGGTAGCTCTAGGTTTTTACAAGGATATCATGCATGTTGATATCTCCTTTTTTAAACTGACTATGTATATGTTCCCGATCGGCTGGCTTATGGTTTTTATGCTGTGGGCTTTTTTCATGCTGGTTTGTAAACCGGAAAAAGACCGGATCGTCGGCCTTAAAGAGCGGGCGAAGAGCATGTACAGTGGGCTGGGGAAATGGAGCAAAGATGAAGTCCTGGTGGTAGTGATAGTCTTTTCGGTAATCCTGATTATCGCCCTGAAAAACTTTGTCCCGGCGCTGGCCAAACTTGACAAAACCGGCATCCTGCTTCTGTCGACTATCTCGTTCTTTGTCTTAAATATCCTCAGCCTCAAGGACCTGGAAGACATCCCCTGGAATATAGTGCTGCTGTTTTCCGGCGCCATGTCCATCGGTTTCTGCCTCTGGGACACCGGCGCTGCTAAATGGCTGGCGATCAACTGGCTGCAGCTGTTTAAGGATTCGTCCGGCGTCGTCTTTATTCTTGGCATGGCTTTTTTTGTAATGATTATGACCAACTTCATCATGAACGTTGCGGCAATTGCCATCTCTCTGCCGGTTGCTTTGGTCATCGCGCCGTATCTCGGGGTTGCCGGAGAGGTCATCCTCTTTTCTGCCCTGCTCACCGCCGGTATGCCATTTCTTCTGTTGGTCGGGGCCGCCCCAAATGCGATTGCCTACAGCTCCAAGCAGTTCACTCCCGGGCAGTTTTTCCTCTATGGAGTGCCTGCCAGTATTATGCTGATGGGGGTTGTCTGGTTGGCGATTACGGTGATCTGGCCGTTGATGGGAATGGCGGTCAAGTTACCTGTCGGTGGTTGATTGGTTTATTGCCGGGTCGATTGGTCATGCAGTAGAATTACAGGGGGATAGAGGCTGAAGATTTCCTGACGGATGAAAAGAAATGGTGAGAAATGAGATGATTTTCCCCTTTGATATCAATATCCCCCTGTTGCTGGAAGGTTTCCCGCATCCGGCAATGATTCTGGACGAAAACTTCCGGATTATCACCTTAAACCGGCTGATGGAGGCAATGACCGGCTATGATGCCGACAGCGTTGCCGGTATTCACGGGGAACTGATCGTCCGGTCCAATACCGGCAACAGCAGGGGACAGCTGTACAGCAGCGTGATCCAGACCGGGGCGGCTGTTTCCGTAACCGGGGACATCATCAATTCGTACCGCCGGAAGATTGCCGTACAATACTCTATCGCTGTCCTGGATGACACCGCCGGCAGACATTGCGGTCTGCTGGTCATTGTCGAAGATCTTTCCGGCCGGGAAGTAGAACATAGCGCGGGGATGACCAATTAC
Source organism: Desulfobulbales bacterium (assembly GCA_038204235.1). GTDB lineage: Bacteria > Desulfobacterota > Desulfobulbia > Desulfobulbales > Desulfocapsaceae > Desulforhopalus_A. The sequence goes on along the minus strand of JBBRDD010000112.1, from coordinate 1,532 downwards.
TCGTCAATGGAAATGATCGGCCACAGTGCAAAGATGCAGAAGGTCTTTGATATGATTCTGTTGCTGGCCCAAACGGATACTTCTGTCATGATTACCGGGGAAACCGGCACCGGAAAAGATAAAGTTGCCGAAATCATTCACCAGAAGTCTCCCAGGGCAAGATTTCCTTTTATCAAGGTCAACTGCGGTGCCCTTCCTCCCGGTCTGCTGGAATCTGAGCTGTTCGGCCATGTCAAAGGGGCATTCACCGGGGCCACCCGCAATAAGCCGGGGATGTTCAGCCTTGCTGACAAAGGAACTCTTTTTCTCACTGAAATAGGTGATATGCCGCTTCCTTTGCAAGTCAAGCTTCTCTCGGTCCTTGATGATCGGGAGTTTGTCCCCGTCGGCGGCGAAAATAAAATCAGTGTCGATGTCCGTATAATTGCAGCAACCCATCGGCCTCTGCGCGAGCAGGTGCGCAAACATAAATTCCGGGAGGATCTTTTTTACCGTCTCAATGTGCTGCAGATTCATCTGCCGCCGCTGCGGGAACGGGAGGGGGACGTCCGGTACCTGCTTGATTATTTTCTGCAAAAATTCACCAAGGTCCTGAATAAACCTATCCTTGGTTTTGCCCCAAAAGCCATGCAGGCGCTGCTCAATTTCCCGTACCCCGGCAATGTTCGCGAGTTAAGCAATATCGTCGAATATGCGGTAAATATCTGCCCCAGAAAAAAAATTACTCCGGATCATCTGCCTCCCTATATTTTTGACCAGCAGCAGGCGGACAGGAGTCCCCCTGGAGACAGGATCACGGGAAAAGCCATCAACGTATCAAGAATGATCGACGACGGGGAGAGATCTGCAGCATCTTCTGATACCCTTGAGAGCTGGTCGGAAATTGAACGCCAGTTAATTGTTGATATCCTCAAAGACCACCGGGGCAACAGAACGAGGGTCGCTGAGGAACTCGGCTGGGGTCGGATGAAGCTCTGGCGTAAGATGAAAAAATACGGACTGCAGCAATAGCGGGGAGGAAGGAATGCAAAAAATGATGGTTCTCATCCAGGGAGATTTCGTTGCCCCGCGTTTTGATCTGGCCACGGAGGTCCTTATGGTTCAGTTCGACAAGGGCAACGTAATCGGGGAGCCGAAGATGATCATCATGGAAAGATCATCCGATGAGGCGTTGTGCCAGATGGCTGTCGAAGAAAACATTACCGACATCATTTGTGGTGGCATTGAGGAAGTGCATTACAACTTCCTGGTATGGAAAAAAGTGGCCGTGTTGGATGCTGTCATAGGAAACTGGCGAAAAGCGGTTGAAAAAGGTGTTGCCGGAACTCTGTCACAGGGAGAAATTTTACTTTCTAATAAGGATGAATCGCTGACATTATGAGTGCAATAACTGTCTTTCTTCATAAATTCCTGCCCAATCCATTTAAGGATTCGATCAATTTTGGCCTACATCAGCGAAACTATGGTCAATTTCGTCTGCTGCTCGCTCTGGTCATGATTGCCATCGCCATGGGCCCGGTTATAATGACCGC
>JBBRDD010000111.1:0-15927 GCA_038204235.1 Desulfobulbales bacterium | reverse complement strand
GACCGGAGTGTCGGTGCGCGTCTTTCCGGAAAAATTGCTGCGCTCCATGGCAATAACGGCATGAAGGATGCTCCTGTCCATCTGCTCTTTAACGGTACCGCCGGACAGAGTTTCGGGGCCTGGAATGCCGGTGGCCTGCATATGGTACTCACCGGCGATGCCAACGACTATGTGGGGAAAGGAATGGCCGGTGGTAAGTTGGTTATTCGTCCGCCAATGGGGGTCGCTTATAAGAGCCACGAGGCGGTGATCATGGGGAATACCTGTCTGTATGGGGCTACCGGTGGGTGGCTTTTTGCCGCCGGACTGGCAGGCGAAAGGTTTGCGGTCAGAAATTCCGGAGCGAAGGCTGTGGTCGAAGGTATCGGTGATAACGGCTGCGAGTATATGACTGGCGGTATCGTTACCATCCTTGGCGAGACCGGGGTCAACTTCGGTGCGGGAATGACCGGCGGCTTTGCGTATGTCCTTGATGAATTTGGTACCCTTGCTTCGAAGATGAACCCCGAGCTGGTTGATATGAACACTCTGGAAGATCAGGCCGTGCTGCAGGAACATTTGCGGGGGATAATTGACGCCCATTTGCAGGAAACAGGCAGCGAGCGAGCCGAGCGTATACTGACCGGCTTTGATGGGCAGTATATGAGTCTTTTCAGGCTTATCAAACCAAAGACATCCGATCTTGCGACTCTGTTGGGACATCGGGGAACCTCGCCAAGGGAGACCCTGGCCGTTGTTTTTTAAGGGGAAATTATGAGTCAGAATTTATTCCAGTTTATCGAGGTTGCGCGGGTCGATCCCCAGAAAAAAAGGATTGAACGGCGCCGCCATGAGTTCGTCGAGATCTATCATCCATTTCAGCAATCTCAGGTGCAGATGCAGGCGGATCGCTGTCTTGACTGCGGTAATCCCTACTGCGAATGGAAATGTCCGGTACATAATTATATTCCCGACTGGCTGCAGCTGGCAAACGAGGGGCGCATTGTCGAAGCGGCGGAGCTCTGCCACCAGACCAACAGTCTGCCCGAGGTCTGTGGACGGGTCTGTCCGCAGGACCGACTCTGTGAAGGTGCCTGTACCCTGAATAACGATTATGGGGCGGTGACCATCGGCAGCATTGAAAAGTACATTGTTGATACCGCGTTTCAGATGGGCTGGCGTCCCGACCTGTCCAAGGTGATACCCACCGGCAAGCGGGTGGCGGTGGTCGGTGCCGGGCCTGCCGGTCTGGGGTGTGCCGATGTGTTGGTCCGAAATGGCGTGCAGCCGGTGGTCTTTGACCGACATCCGGAGATAGGTGGATTACTGACCTTTGGTATTCCGGCCTTTAAGCTGGAAAAACGGGTGATGGAGCTCCGGCATAAGATTTTTGCCGGGATGGGTATTGAGTTTCGCCTTGGGGTAGAAATCGGCCGCGATCTTCCCTTTACCGATCTTCTCGCCGAATACCATGCAATCTTTATCGGTACCGGTACCTACACCTCCATGCGAGCCGAGCTGGTCAACGAAGATGCTGTCGGGGTGTATGCCGCGCTGGATTATCTTATCGGCAACGCCGACCGACATTTGGGCCTGCAGCGCGATCGTTATCCCTATGTGGATATGGCCGGTAAAAGGGTAGTTGTTTTGGGCGGCGGCGATACTGCCATGGATTGCGTGCGAACGGCGGTTCGTCAGGGGGCAATCGATGTCGTCTGTGCCTATCGACGGGATAGGGCAAATATGCCGGGATCGGCCCGGGAGGTGCAGAATGCCGAGGACGAAGGGGTGCGTTTTCTATGGAATTTGCAGCCTCTTGGTCTTGTCTGCCGGGAAGATGGGCATGTCAGTGGCGTGCAGGTCGTCAACACCCGGCTTGGTGATGCCGATGAACGCGGGCGGAGGAAGCCGGAACCTGTTGCCGGCACGGAGGCGGTCCTCGATGCCGACAGCGTGATCATGGCCTTTGGCTTTAGGCCAAGTCCACCTGATTGGCTCAAGCAAAATGATATAGTTATAAATGACCGACAGCTTATCACAGCTCCTATGAGCGGAACAATGCCCGGTCAGACCACCAATCAGAAGGTCTTTGCCGGAGGCGATGCAGTGCGTGGTTCCGATCTGGTTGTGACCGCAATTGCTGAAGGACGCACTGCTGCAGAGTCAATTCTTCTCTATCTGGATGTATAATCTTAGCAGGACGATCTTATTTTTGTGCATCTCCTCGTATTTTGCAGTATATGGCAGATATTTTTGAATTTTTTCTTGGAAAATTGTTGTGCCCGATGCAGATACCAGATAGTGTGATGCGCAAATTTCAAAAGACACACTACCCACGGGAAAAGGACAAGAAGCCAGGATACATTTCAATGCCCCTTGCGGGTACTCTTTTCTGTACCCGCTTGAGTGACATTGTTGCCCTGGTGGTAAATTCAAGTTATTAGTTTTTAATGTGCTTTCTCTCTTCTTGGTTATGGCAGACCTCTTCAGGAAGAGGGCACTACGGAGCAGGTATGAAAAAGATCATTGTCGGTAGTCTTTTACTCCTTATTGTTGCGGCGGTGGGGATCCCATTCGTTAACGGGCTGGCGATGGAAAAAATTGTCAAAAAATCATTTGCCAATCTCAACACCATGTATGCCGATACCGGCTCAGGCGTCTCCATCGAGATAATGCGTTATGATCGACATTTTTCTTCGACGGAAATTGAGTGGGACATAAAACTCGGACCGATGAAGGCGATATACGGGGTTGATGAAATAATTTTTGTCGATCGGGCAGAGCATGGATATACCGGTATCGTTTCGAAAACAAGCCTTGAGAAAAATAAATGGTTCACCGATTTTGTCAGCAATAAACTTGCCGGGAAAAACCCCTTGGATATTTCCACCGAATACAAACTTTCCGGCAAGATTAATTCAACCATTACCCTGGCCGCCTTTTCTCTGCCGGTAGAGGGTGAAGTGGTCGCAATCAAACCAGGCAAGGCGCTTTTTACCTGGGAAGAGGCCTCAAAGAACTTTTACTCTGATACGTCCTGGCAAGGATTTTCTGTTGCGGATAAAATGGCGGTGGATGGTATCTCCGTCAGTTCCAATCTGGAAAAGATTTCCACCTATCTATGGGATGGAACCCTCTCCTACGGGGTGGAAAAAGGACAGATTACTGGCGGCGACAACGAACAGTTCGAGCTCGTTGATTTTAAAGGCGACTACAGCCTGGATATCGATAAGGAAGAGAATACGGTATCGGTTGTGGCAACCTTTGGGGTTGATAAGCTGCAGGCCGGTTTGGAAAAAATTGAAAACGGTTTTGTTCGACTCGGCGTTATCAACATGGATGCTCAGGGATTCGAAGAGTTTATTAAGCTGTATACCGAAATGGCGAACACTGTCTTGGAAGATTTCGCGGCAGCAGGGGATGATCCGGTGAAAATGAAATCGATTCTGCGGAACCAGGTGAGTAGGACGCAGTTTCAGATGTTGTCGGCATACGAGCGTTTATTGAAAAAAGGGCTGGAATTTCAAGTTTCCGATCTCCATGCCAAGATGCCTGAAGGAGAAGTAAAAGGCGATGTGGCGGTGAGCCTGAATAAAGACATGACCTTTGCCCAGTTTATCCCCCTTCTGCAGCAGCCGGAATTGCTGCCGGAAATTTTTACCCTGAACTCCGAGATCATTCTTCCGGCGGACCTCGTTGGTGATAACCCGGTGTTTTTGTCTCCGATGTATCCGGGGATGCAAACCGGTTTATTTGTTAAAAATGGTGATAAACTTACGAATAAGGCGGAAACCAGAGATGCAAAACTCTATCTGAACGGTCAGGAAGTTCAGTTTCATTAAACGGCGATGTCTGGTGGCGTCGTAAGGATCTTTCTCCGCTTGGTCGTGTGCCTGCAGGAAGTGCTATGCTTTTTTCGAAATCTGCGCGTAGCAATTTCGCCATCATGCAACTGGACTTTTTGCGACGCCGTTAACTCTGGTATTCGTCGACGGTGATGTTTAATTCAGCCAGATGTTTGAAGACGTAGTCGCGACAGGCGATATCCAGTTGTTCCGGCACTATGAGACCTGTTTCGCGGCAAAGCTGCTCAACCATCATCGAACTGAAAACCGCGGCGCACTGACCGGTCGAGTAAGATTCGTGGGTCATTTTGGCTTGGGAGAACGCCTCTATCAGGCCGGGGAAGTTGGTATAACAGTCAATCTGTTTATCCTGCCCGTCGAGTTTGCCTTTGACTCGAACTAAAAAAGCTCCCTCATCCTGAATGATTCCTTCGTCGATGACCGCCTGAATTTCTTCTTCAAAACGGGGGGCCCGTGGAATTTGCTTCATCAGCAGCTCGAACGGTACTACCTCAATCCCGTTTACGTTGACTTTTTCTTTGCTGAGCAGGCCGACTTTATACAGATGTTCCGCAAGTTCCACCTGTGGGCCGCCGTATTTGAACTCGATGTTTCGAGCTCCTTTCAGTACCGAATCGGCCAGCAGTCCCATGGTCACCGGTTCGTCATGTTCATGGTCGACCATACGGACCTCGTGATCAATACCCCTAAACTTCATCCGTACCGGCCGGCTGAATGGGACGTCGGTTACAATCTTGCCGTCTTCCATGCGGAATGTCTTGTACATCATATCCCCCAGGGCGACCTCCGGTGACCACCAGAAAGGAATATAGCGCTTGCTCAAAAATCCATCGTAAAAATAGATGCTGATGGAATCGCAGCTGTCGAGTTTTTCCACCGATCGGCGAACGATGATATTGGCGAGGCCGGGCGCGATACCGCAGCCAACCAGGGCTAGTAACCCTTTAGCCTTAAACCTTTGGTGCCACTCGGAAAAAAGCCATTGATATGTTTCAACAAAGCCTCTTTTTTCCATGGGGCCCGACAGGTCCATATAGCCGGCCCCCACGGTAAGGGCGGCTTCCATGACATTGAGGTTATATTCCAGCGGTAAGCCATTGATAATCAGGCTGCAGCCTTCGGCGGCAGTGATGATCGAAGCGGTTTCGCGAGCATCTACCTGTACGGCCTCCGCTTTTGACAGCGAGGTACTTAGTCTCTCGCTCAGGAGTCGGTCATAATCGGCGCAAACAATTTGTTGTACCTTGGGGTGTGTATCGAGGTGTTTTGCGATGGTACTCCCCTGAGCACCCAGCCCGATAACGAGGACTTTATTCATTACTAGATTCTCCTTAAGACAACTATTTTGGGTTGCCGGTATGAACAAAGCTTCCCGTCCTCATGCAGGCAAGAGGACGGGAAACTCTCTGTCAGTGTGACTTGATTCTGGTCCAGGCCTCGTCATACAGTCGCATGGCGGCGCCAATATCGGTTATGGCGTGGAGTTTGGCATTCATCTCCGGGGTCGGATAGATTTGCGGGTTTGCACGATCCGACGGCGTGATATAGGGAAGTGCCGCCTCGTTCGGGGTGGCGTAGCTGTTGTAGTTGGACAGTTCAGCCCCGATCTTCGGTTCGAGAATCCAGTTGATCCATTTATGAGCGGCATCCGGATGTGGCGCCTTGGCTGGAATAGCCATTACGTCAACCCAGAATTCGCCGCCTTCTTTGGGGACAACAAAGCCGAATTTGTCAGGATTCTCACGGACATCGCGAAGAGCATCACCATTAAAGACGACCGCGACGTCTGCTGTCCCGGCGACAACGTCGTTTTTCCCGCCGACACCGGTCTTAAATCCTAGGCATCCCTTGCTGTTTTTGGTCTTGATCAGGAGCTCCGAGGCCTGTTTGATCTGTTCCGGCTTGGTTGAATTCATCGGATAGCCAAGATAAAGCAGGGCCTGGTTCATCGAGCTGCGAATATCGTCCATTAACCAGAAGGAACCAGGCTGCTTGGCAGGGTCATAGACGATCGACCAGCTGTTTGCCGCTTCATCGGAGACTTTCTTCCTGTTGTACATGATACCGATTGTTCCCCACTGCCAGGGTACTGTGTATTTATTGCCCTTGTCCATATCCATTGTTTTGAACCGGCTCATGAGATTGCCCAGATTAGGGATCTTCGTATGGTTAAGCGGCTGGATCAGGTTCAGACCAAAGATAATCGGCAGAACATACGACGAAGGAATAATGATGTCATACTGGCTGACGCCGCCTGCCTGGAGTTTAGCCAGCATATCTTCGTTGCTTTCGTACAGGTCGATCAGGACCTTGATACCGGTCGCCGCTTCAAAGTCGGTGGAGAATTTTTCCTCATCCATGTATTCCGACCAGGTGAAAATACGCAGCTCTTTATCTTCGGCGAAAGACGAGCTGATGCAGAATAATATCGGCAGCAGCGACACGGCCAGCAGAAACAGTTTTTTCATGGGTTTCTCCTTTTGTTTGGTTGAATGAGATTTAAGACTATCTACGAGCGAATCATGGTTTTTCTTGTTATTTTTTTCGTGAAATACGTTCGGCTAAAACCACCAGGATTACGGTAATCAGGACTATTATGGTCGACAGGGCGTGAATCTGCGGCGTTACCCCCCGGCGCACTGCCGAGTAGATGTACAGCGGCAGTGTCTGCGATGTCGGGCCGGAGGTGAAGAAGCTGATGACAAAGTCATCAAGAGACAGGGTGAAGGCAAGCATTCCACCGGCGACGATGCCCGGCAGCAGCAGCGGAAAAATGACCCGACGCATTACATACCAGTTGTCGGCGAACAGGTCCCGGGCGGCCTCTTCAAGATCGGTGCCGATGGAAACCAGACGACTGCGCACTACCAGGGCGACAAAAGCGATCTGGAAGGTGATGTGGCCGATGGTCATGGTTACCATGCCGGGTTGAAACACATCGGAAACTGAGCGAAGAAGGGCGAAGACCACCACCAGCGAACCGGCCATGACGATATCGGGAATCACGACCGGGAAATTGAGCATAAGGCCGAGAAATCCGTTGGTCCGATTCCCCCAGGGAAAGCGGCTGATGCCGATGGCCAGCAGGGTGCCGATAACCGTCGAGACCAGAGTCGAAACAACCGCCAGCGTCAACGTGTTCCAGGCAGCCTCCAGGATATAGTTGTTATGCAGCAGCCCGGTATACCATTTCATGGTGAATTCCTGCCACACCCAGCCATGCTTGGCAGAGTTGACCGAGAAAACCGCAATGCCGAACAGCGGCAGGTAGAGCATGCCGATGGTGAAAAGAGAGATTGACTGTAAGACAAGATGACGTCTTTTCATATAATATCCACCTTATTCCCTTTCCGGCGATAGATCCGCATGGAGAGAAGGGTCAGCAGCATCAGTGCCATACTGATGGCGGCACCGAACGGCCAGTCGCGGCTCGTACCGAACTGCTGCTGAATGAGATTGCCGACCAGCATATACTTGGCACCACCAAGGAGGTCGGGCACAACAAACGTTGCCATGGTTGGCACCAGCGTCAGGATGATCCCTACGGTCAGGCCCGGTGCGGTCTGGGGAAGTATCGCCTGCATGAAGACGCGGTATCTTGAAGCATAGAGATCCTGGGCGGCTTCAACCAGCGCCCAGTCCATTCTTTCGACACTGGAATAAAGCGGAAGGGCCAGAAAGGGTAAATAATCGGAAATCATCCCGATATAGACGGCGAAGGCACTCGGATACAATGACGAACCGTCCGGGATAAAGCCAAGAAAGGTGGCGAATCTGGCAAAGGGCAGGTCCGGCGACAGCAGAAGGAACCAGGCGTAGGTGCGGATGACTATGTTGGTCCAGAACGGGATAATAAGGATAACCAGCCATACAAACCTGTTTCGGGCGGGACGTGAAGCTATAAAAAAAGTTAAAGGGTAGGACAACAGGATTGAAACCAGGGTGGTGACCAGGGAGACGATCACCGAGCGGCCAAGTATTAACAGATAGTCAGGCGTCCAGCCGAAGGAGCTGAATCCGGCCAGGCGTTTGTAGTTATCAAAGGAAAAATTCCAGATTACCTCACCGTAGACGCCCCGTCCGGCAAAACTGAGGACGACGAAAATGAGCGATGGCAGGACCAGAAAAGCGGTCAGCCAGAAGATACCGCTGGAAAGAAAGGACATACCCCGCCGGGTCAGAGCCCTTTGGGTGGTCATTTCGCCGTGCCAGAGAATACTATCTTCTTTCATTCTCAGCCCTCCAGCACAACCAGTTCAGCCGGGGGAAGTTCCAGCCAGACCTGGTCGCCGATTTTGAAATTTTTGAAGGCATTGGTTCGAACCCTGAGTGCTCCGGGAGACATGGTGAGATCGAAATTGGTGCCGCGATAGACAATATCCTGGACGGTGGCATGGACGCCGTTTACGCTCGGCTCACTGCCAACCCGTATCCACTCCGGGCGGATAGCGACTAAGCCCTCAGGCCATTCCGGCTGCTTGTTCAATGACAAAAAGCCCACCTCCGTTTCGACGCCGCCATTTACGCGCCGGGCGTGCAGCAGATTCGCTGCGCCAAGGAACTCGGCGACAAACCGGTTGCGGGGGAAATCATACACTTCAAGCGGGGTGCCGCACTGGACTACTTCGCCGGCCTCGATAACCGCAATCCTGTCGCTGCAGACCAATGCCTCGGCCTGATCGTGGGTGACCAGGATGAACGTGGTTCCGAGCCGGCGCTGCAAGCGACGCAATTCCTCCTGGACCTGGGCGCGCAATTTGGCATCGAGAGCCGACATGGGTTCGTCGAGCAGCAGAATTTCAGGTTCATTAACCAGGGCCCGGGCGATGGCCACCCGCTGCTTCTGGCCACCGGAGAGCTGCTCCGGGCTGCGGTTGCGCATCGGGTACATTTCCAGCAGTTCCAGGGTGTCGCTCACTCTTTTACGCACCTCCTGCTCGGGAAATTTGCGTGAACGAAGACCGAAGGCCACATTCTCGAAAATTGACAAATGCGGGAAGAGAGCATAACTCTGAAAAACCGTATTGACATTGCGCTTGGTTGCGGGGAGGGCAGTAATGTCTTTGCCGGTCAAAATTATCGTCCCCGAGCTTGGTTGTTCCAGACCGGCGATGATCCGCAGCAGTGTGGTTTTACCGCAGCCCGACGGGCCGAGAAGGGTGAAGAACTCCCCCTGACGGACCTCCAGATCGACTTTTTTAAGGGCCGTGACCGAACCAAAACTTTTGGTAATATCGCGGATAATGAGATTCTTTTGCGGTTGATCATTCATTTCGACATATCCTTACGTAAAAAAGCAGCACTCTATCGGTTGTCGGATTCCTGTCACGCCAGTGCGCAGAAAAATAAAGCAAAATCAGTGCCATCTCCGCTGATTACAACTTCCCGTGTGCAGAGCTACTGGTTGCATCTTAAAAAGAATCGATAGCTGGAGTAAAAACTCATAATTGTGTATTTGTTTTGGCCTGTTTTGCAAATATGTAAAATATAGACGCATTCTGCTCTATAGCTCTTCTCACCGTAATAAACGAGAAAAGAAGCGAATCATCGTATTTAAACTAGATTTTCACGGTGCTGACCGCGGGCTGAACCTGTTGGTCAACCTCCATTCAGCGGTTGGAAAAATTTTATCTCGGCACAATCGGGCAGCACATCCTCAGCTTTTGCCAGCATTCCGTTTATAGCGACAATAGCGACATGTTCCTGAGGTAATTTTACTCGTTCAACCAGTTCCGCCACCGTGGTGTTCTCGGGAATTTCCACAATGAGACCGCTCTCCGGGTAAAGACCCGGATATTGGGCCGGTAGCGTTCCGTAGAGTTTCAGGCGGATCTTCATGACACGTTTCTCAAAAAATCAAAAGTAGAATCCATTTCCGCCGCGCTCACTTTGACGACCACGTTGTGTGGAGGCAATGGTTCGTTGTAGAACATGGGTGGGAGTCGATCGTCTTTTTGGGTCAATCCGGCCATTCGATTAAATGTCAGCTCTGCTTTGATGACCCTTTGGCCGAGTTCGGTCCAGTCTTTCTGGTCGAACGCTTGACCCGATTTAGCGCTCATCATGGTAAAGACGTTTTGGATCCCCTCCTCGGTTGCCAGTCCCGACTGGGCAAAATCACATATTCCGGCAGTATCGACTGCCGCCATATGGATCTGGGTATTGCGGGAAATTTCCACTTGCCCTGCAGCTTCCAGAGCATTGACTGTTCCGCCGAAGGCTTCCAGGTTTTTATCGACAACCCAGCCTGCAGTGTGATCTGCGCCCATCGGCGTCGTAGCATACGTGACGGCCATTCCCTGGATTGCTCTTGGATCATATGCCGCCATTCCCTGCGCTTTAACTGTCGGAACACGGTCATGGTGGAAGTGTTTGCCGACCGCGTCAGGGCCATTACCGATAATCCGGCCCATTTCAGTGCCGGCAGCCGCCTCTTCGACCAGCCGAATGGCGGCATCGGCATCGCCAAACGATGCGTATCCGGCATCAAAGGCAACCGCCAGGGCCACCCCGGTGTTCATGGTATCAAGCCCAATATCGTCGCAGAGAAAATCAAGTCTTGCGATCGCGTCCAGGTTATCATTGCCGATCATGCCGCCCATGGCCCAGATGGTTTCATATTCAAGCGATGAGGTCACATAGTCACCCTTTTCGGTGACAAATTCATTGGAACAGTCGATTATGCACTGTGAGCATCCCTTGTGCTGTGTTTTGCCGCCACGTTCTTTGATGACGCGGGCCATGGTTTCGCCGCTTATTTTGTCGATACCCGCAAACTGGCCACTGCGTGCATTGTTGGTTGGGAAGGCGCCGGCTGCGTTGATTGGTTCGACGAGTACGGCTGTGCCGAACTCGGGAAGAACCTGGCCGCTGAATTCGTCCGCCTGCACGGCTTTAGCATAGGCTGACGATGCTTTTTGGAAGCGATCCTGGTCAGCCAATTCAATCGGGATCTTCCCCCGGCGATCGACGATCAGAGCTTTCAGGCCCTTGGCACCCATGACTGCACCGAGTCCGCCGCGTCCTGCAGCCCGGCATGGGCGTCCATCCAGGTCGGTAGATTGGATCGATGCGGAGAGAAGCTGAAAATCACCGGCTGGGCCGATGCAGGTAATGCTTTTTTTATCACCGTATTCTTGCTGGAGTTTTTTGGTGAGAGCGTATGTTCGCATGCCTTTTAAGGCATCGGCACTGATCAGGGTTGCTTTGTTTTCCGCTTCGATGTTGAGGCAGAAATATTTGCCGGCAGCCGCTTTTCCTTCGATGATAACCGCCTTGATGCCAAGCCTGGCGAGCGAGTAGGCGACAGTTCCCCCGACATTACTCTCCTTGATGCCGCCGGTCAGTGGGCTTTTTGCCCCGACGGAGAGTCTTCCCGTGTTGATAAGAGATGTGCCGGTAAAATATCCCGGAGCGAAAATGAGTTTATTTTCTTCTCCAAGCGGGGCCGCAGTAGCGGGTACTTCGTCGTTGATCATAATCGAAGTCAGGGCACGTCCCCCCAGTATTGCGTATTCTTCTGCAACATTTGCCCACTGTACCGATTCAGTGCTCATGTTAACTCTAAGAAATTTCATATCTCCCTCCATTTTTGATGAAAAGAATCCCGGGGTTATTTTTGTTTACCGAGGATAAGTCTTGACGAAAGCGACTACTGCAGGCTCTCAAGCGTCTCTTCCAACCGCTGCAAAACCGTATCGAGCAACGCATACGGGATATTGAGCGCCGGTTCAAGCCTGATGACCCTCGCATTATTAAGGGTTCCGGCGGTCAACACTCCGCGACTGAACAGGCCGGACGCAACTTTGAAGCCAATCGCATCGTTTGGAAAAACCATGCCGAGAAGCAGCCCGCGTCCACGAATCCCGCTGAGAATATGAGGATACTTCTGTTGCAGTGCTGACACCTTCTTCTTCAAATATTCGCCTTTCTCCGCTGCCTGGCCCGCAAGATTTTCTTCCAGAAGAACAGTAATCTGCGCGAGTGCGGCAGCACATGCGACCGGGTTTCCGCCTGTGGTGGTGGTGTGCATGAAGGGGTTGGGTTCCATGCATTCCCATATTTTAGCTGTGGAAAAGAAAGCAGACATGGCGATAACCCCGCCTCCGAGAGCTTTGCCGAAACACATTATGTCTGGAGTCACTCCCCAGTGGTCAACTCCGAAGATTTTTCCGGTACGGCCAAAGCCGGTCTGTACCTCGTCAGCAATCAACAGCACTTCATATTTGTCGCAGATTTGACGGAGCTTTGGCCAGTAGTCGTCCGGGGGTTCAATGGCACCGGCCTCGCCCTGGATTGGTTCGACCACAACTCCGGCGATACCGTCGCCGACTGCCTGGGCGTTTTTGAGTGTCTGTTCGACAGCATCGGCATTGCCAAAGGGAACCTGCCGCACGCCGCTGAGCAGCGGTAACAAGGGCTCACGGTAAACTGCTTTGCCGATAAGAGACAGGGCGCCAAGAGATTTTCCGTGGAAACCTTTCAAGGTGGAAATAAAGCCGCTTTTGCCGGTGTAGAGCTTGGCTAGTTTCATTGCTCCGTCGACAGCTTCAGTGCCGCTATTGGCAAAGAATCCGTATTGAATGTCACCGGGCGTCAATTTGGCAATGACTTTAGCCAGATGTGCCCGCAAGGGATCGAGCATTTCCTGGCTGTATTGCGGACTGCGATCGATCTGCGCCTTGGCTGCAGCGACAATCTTGGGATGACGAATCCCCGGGGAATACAGTCCGAAGCCACCCAGCATATCAATATATTCCCGACCCAGGACATCCTTGAGGATTGACCCCTGTCCCTGCCAGTCGGTCAGGGCGAAATCGTCTGTTTCGGTGACGGATTTACGGTATTCCAGAAAACCCTTGTTGATATGGTTGGCGAAGTTCTGGTATGTCGATTCCGCCACCCATTTACGCTCAGCATCCGTTATTTCAGTCTCCGGGGTTTCAATAAGAGCAACCATTTTTTTTGCTTCATTGAAGGCGGCATCAATATTTCTGGTGGAAGGTGTCTGGCTTATATCTGTGTTGGTATCTTCTGACCTCGTCACGTCTGAAATCTCCTCTTGGTTGCTTGTTCGGATTGTTTATTACACGCTATCTTTGTTGGCGAACCCCGTTACATATTTTACAGCGTTGCCGCTGATATAATGAATCTGAAATATTAATTGAATGGTTGGTTAATTTTGTGTCGTAACTCTTTGCTCTTCATCGGTGCCGGTGAGTGTGATGCTATATCAGTTTATTCTTCAACACTGCCAGGGCAGACTGTTTGGCGGTGTCGGCAAATTCGGCAAAAGGTTTGTCGTGACCGAGAAATTGCGCATGAAATTCTAAACCCTCCATAAGAGTGACAATGAAATCGGCTGCCTTGCGCTCATCGTTGACCTGGATAATGCCTTTGCTGTTGAAAATAAGAAATTCGTCATAAAGATAATTTCGCAGCCATTGAAACATCTCTCGAAATAAAAATGCGACGTTCTCGTCTCTGAAGCTCTGGTAGTAAAAACCAAAATGGACACCCGGATCAACCGTGCGTGACCATTTATAGCTGAAGATCATATTGATAAGCGCAGTGAATCGTTCCACATCGTCTTCAATATGGTCTAATTTAAGCAGATGCTGTGATTTGAATTTGCCAATCATCAATTCGATAAGAGCGAGCCGCAGGTTCTCTTTGTTTTTGAAATAATGCAGGATGAGACTGGGGTGAATTCCCAGATGGCTGGCGATCTTGCCGATAGATGTCCCTTCCAGGCCTTCCTCGATGAGAACGCGATAATAACCCTCGAGGATTTCGGGCTTACGCAGTTCGGCATTCTGGTTTTTCCGACCGGCCATAGGATAGGTCTCTGGATTTTTGGTAAAGAAAAAAAAAATTCACTACAATGTTGTCATTTTTTTTCAATTACCCTTTTCATTTTTGTTTGTCAATATTATTTGTCAGAATTGTTCACCAATCATTCAATAATGTATTTCTTGTACATCTGTTCTTAAGAGTCTGATTTAATGTAATATATTTGAGAACAATTGTTGTGCTGGTGCCAGCGATTTGCCTTTCATTCAAAATCTGTCTACGTGGGATTATTAATTGTTTTTCCCGGCTGGTTTGTTGGTCCAGCCTGCTTTTTGACGCCAAAAGACAATATTGTAAACTTCAGCTGGCTCGTGTATTGATAGGTAGCCTTGGTAAATGGAAAATAGGCCGGGGCTCTGTTTTGTCCCCCCTTAAGGCACTGGAGTGGCATGGCAGGAACCAATTAATATCTGAGTGACCGATGAAAAGACCATTGGCGGAACTAATTGAAGACCGGGATATCTTATATTGTCTGAGCAGTGGCATTATCGCCACGAACAGGCTGGGCGTTATCACGCATCTCAACCCCCGGAGTGAGGCAAAGCTGGCTATCGCCGCAAAGGATTATGTCGGCAGGAAGATTCGGGAAGTTCTGCCTCTCTTTTACCCATTAGTCCGCGAATGTCTCGCCTGCGGCAGATCCGTTCTCGGGAGACAGGTCGGCCTGAATCAGGGGAGTCTTGTTGTTCATGTCAGCCCGATTTTACGTGGCGGTGATCTTCTTGGGGCGGTATGCAATTTTCAGGAACCGGACACTTTCGAGTTGTCAGTCAGGAAATCCGATTCTTATCAGAAATTGAATCGACAGCTTGAGACAATTATTTCTGCATCTTCTGATGGGATATGGGTGTGTGACGGCAGGGGCGTCATCGTCTCCATAAATGCAGCTTCGGAAGCACTCAATGGAATACAGGCAAAAGATGTTATCGGCCGCAATATCAGGCAGCTCCTGGATGACAGCATTTTCGACCAATCCGTTACCACCAAGGTCCTCGCCAGTGGGCAGCAGGAAACGATTGTTCAGCGTATTGAAAAAACCAAGCGAACTCTCGTGTGCACAGGTACTCCAGCGCGTGACGAGGAGGGCAATATTGCCCTGATCGTGGTGAACGAAAGAGATATGACTGAGCTGGAAACCCTGCATGGAAAGTTCGAACAAAACCGGAAACTGACAGAGAAGTATAAAGAAGAGATCTCCGAACTGACCCTTCGGGAGCTGGAACAAAATACCATTATCGCCGACAGCAACGTTATGAAGCATATCCTTCAGAAATCGCTGAAGCTGGCTAATATTGGCGCCTCGAATATTTTGATATTAGGGGCTTCGGGCACGGGAAAAGGATTACTTGCCAAATCAATTCACAAGAACAGCAACAGAAGAGATAATCCGTTTATTGAAATAAACTGTGCGGCACTGCCGGAAAATCTTCTGGAGGCGGAACTCTTCGGCTATGAAAAAGGAGCATTCACCGGTGCCTCTGAAGCCGGCAAGGTCGGGCTGTTCGAGCTTGCCCAGGGGGGGACTCTTTTTCTTGATGAGATTGGTGATATGCCGCTTGGCCTGCAGACTAAGTTGCTTAAGTATCTCGATGACAAAAAATTCCGGCGTCTGGGTGGTACAAGAGCAATAAGTGTTGAATGTGCAACTATCTCGGCCACCAACAGAAATCTGCAGGACCTGGTGAAAAACAACCTGTTTCGGGAAGATTTATTTTACCGGCTGAGCAGTTTCACCCTGGAGATACCGTCATTGCATCAACGCAGGGAAGATATTCCTGGCCTGGTGCGATTCTACCTTGAGAAATATAACCGACAATATAATAAATTGATGCATATCAGCTCGGCGATGATCAGCATGCTGCAGAATTACTCGTTTCCGGGAAATGCCAGGGAGTTAAAAAATATTATCGAAAATGGTGTCGTTCTCAGTGATGAGAGTAATATTGATGCCTTTCTGTCGGCAAGTATCCAGAAAAACAGTAATTCGCTGCTCTCGTCGGGGAGCATTGACTCCTACGCCAATCCGGTGGATCTTGTCGATGCCATGAATCAACTGGAAAAACAGCTTCTTATCGCCTCGAGACAACAATGCCGTACAACCCGGGAAATTGCCGATTTTCTCAATATCAGTCAACCCTCAGTGGTTCGGAAATTGAAAAAGCATGGACTGTAGATTGCCGCTGCAGGAGTTGCAATTTTTGCGTGTCAATCGGCTTGTTGTGCTTTGTAT
>JBBRDD010000110.1:0-16017 GCA_038204235.1 Desulfobulbales bacterium | reverse complement strand
CCTGTTGCTGTCAATATACTGAGCAAGCGTCGCCAGAGATTGCAGAACAGTCCTGCTGGTGTTTTCCGAGTCCATCCTCACGCCATATTCCCGCTGAATGGTTACCGCAATTTCAAGGGCATCAAGAGAGTCGGCACCAAGGGGAGATTCCGGGCCGATCAGGGGGGCATGGCGATCGATCTTGTCCATTTCCACATCATCAAAGTTGCAGGTTGTACAGATCAGCTCAAGCAGTTCTCGTTCAAAAGGTTCCATAAGTAGTTCAATATAGTGTTTAACTAACCCCGCCAAAATAATTAGCAGGATTCTTTTCAAGAATCCCTTGAGGGGGATACGTTTATTTACGAATTAATTCAATAATATTATCTGGTTACATGGCTATAATCGCGTTCGTGCCAGCTTCCAGGCAAAGAGGATACAAAGAAGAAAAAAGATCGTCATTCGACCGAGGTCATCGACAATGGCGGCACCGCTATATCCCCGCACCAGCAGGTCCTGGAAAGCGGTTAATCCCCAGTTCAACGGCGATATAATACTGATCTGCTGCATTGTCTGCGGCATGGCATAAACTGGAACCATGATTCCACCGATGGCAGCAAAAGCGACTACCGCCGTTGATCCCAGGGTGGATGCCTGTTCATAGGTTTTGCAGGCCATCCCCAGTAATATACCAAAGCCACAGGCCGCAAGACTGGAAAAGAGTACGGTAAGCAGCACAGCGAGCGGATTCTCGGTAACAACGAACGCCGGGAGGCCTATATATGGAAACAAAAAGACCCCGATCAAACCAATAAGCAGGAACTGGCAGAAGCATACCCCCAGATACGCCACCACTTTCCCGGCGAAGAGGAGCAGATGGGAGACCGGCAGAGAGGCCAGACGAATCCATATGCCCGATTTGCGCTCCTGCAGAATTGCGCCGGCAATGGGTATGGCGGTAAAGAACATGCCAAAGAGCGCCCAGGCCGGGACATTTTGCTGCACGGGATTATAGGGGGGTATCGTTATTGCTCTGGCACTGTCACCGCCGTCCTGCAGGGTAAACGACTGCCTGCCGAGAAGACCAGAGAGTCCTGCAGTCGGCAACGGTCCAGCGTCCCTGGCGAGGCCGAATTGAGCAACTATTTCTTGTAATTTGCTCTCAAGGACGGTAATTTTTGCCTCCATGGCAATAGTCTCCAGGGCCATATGCAACTGGGCGGTCAGACCGGAACGAAGGCCGGGCATGATCCCCGGGTCAAAAAAAACATCCACAGGAATTTTTCCTGGTGCATTTTTTTCCGCATTCCCTTTACTCTCTTCTAATATAAGCGCGGTTCTTTCCTGCAGCTTGTGTGAAGAATTTTCCGGAATAACGACCCCCACCTGGTAGTCACCGGCGGCGACCGCCGCCTGGAGTGCATCACTGTTTTTCTGCCCTCCGTCCCAGGCAACTATTGCAAAATTATTGTCCGACAACCGGGCGCGCAGGGAATCGCCAAGTCCTCCCGCATCCAGATCGAGAAACAGCAACCGGGTGTTCTTCTGCCCGGTGAGTTCCATCACATTTTCCTGCACGAGGGTGATCACTATGACCAGGACAGCCGGCATAAGAAAAAGGACCAGCAAACCGGTACGATCCCGCTTCAGCAGCAAAAGCTCCTTGCCGGCAGCTGTAATTATTTTTAGCATCGCATTACGTATCCCGAAGCTGCTTACCCGTCAAATCCAAAAAAAGCTCTTCCAGATTTCGACTGCCGCTCTGCTGCAGAAGTTTATTGGGTTTGCCCTGCAGAATAATTTTACCGCCATCGATAATACCTATCCGACTGCAAAGTTCCTGTGCCTCCTCCATATAGTGAGTGGTATAGAGGATTGTTATCCCCGCCAGATTAAGTGCTGTAAGCTGTTTATGAATTAAATGTCTGGACTGGGTATCGATACCGACGGTCGGTTCATCGAGAAAGAGAATTTTCGGTGCGTGTATCAGTCCCGTGGCGAGATTCAGCCGACGTTTCATCCCCCCCGAATAGGTAGAGACCAGTCGCGTCGCCTTGTCGGTGAGCCCGGCGAAATGTAAACACAGGTCAATTCGCGCTTCGAGCAATTTCCCGCCAAAGCCGTACAATTTTCCAAAAAACGATAGATTTTCCCGGGCAGACAGTTTGTCATACAAAGCAATTTCCTGCGGAACTAAGCCTATAATCTGCCTTATTTCATGTGCTTGCCGACGAAAATCCATACCCATTATGGAGACGGTACCACTGTCGGGAGGAAAGAAACCGCTGAAGATCGAAACCGCCGTGGTTTTTCCAGCACCATTGGTGCCAAGCAGCCCAAAGAACTCTCCTTTATTAACCTGCAGATCGAAATTATTTAAGGCGGGGCGGCCGCTCTTGTTATATTGTTTAACGAGCGAATTGGCTTCAAGTACGATGCCGGACTCTTTTTTATACAGAGAAGGGTTGCGGGCATTCATGACTGTTTTTTCAACCAACCTTCCAGCTGTCGAAAGACGTTTTCTTCCAGTGATGCGCATTGACGAATTCTCTCCGCCATAAGCGCGTAGGTATCTTCAGGCTGGGCACGATTTTTACATATGCGGGCAGCAATAACCGCAAATTGTCGCCAGTTGTCTCCTGCCCTGGTCAATAGCACTGCATAGTCAGCCAGGGATTGATCCTGCAGGATAGCCCCACTTTCCTGAAGAAAAGCAGCATACATGTAACGAAAACCGCCGCCACCGGTACCTATTTCCTCCTGCATGCGCACGACATGACCGACATGCAGATCAGCACTTTCTTTGCCCAGCCGCTCAGGCCATCGTTCCAGTCGATCAGCTAAAAACCGAATGCCCTTGACACCGATCAAAGGGAAAGGGCTGCCAAGCATCATTTTACAGACCGATCTGATGCCCTTGACGATAAGGGACCGTCGCTCAAGATCTTCGGGCACCTGAGTCAGATAATACATTTTCCCTTTCGGGGCGAGCGCTCCGGAAGCGAATCGAGCTCTCGCCAGATCTTCACCGGGACAACGAACAGGCCCCGGAAACACCGGATCACTTATCAGGTATTCATCACCTTCTTTGCCGTAGACCACGAGGTTATGGGCATTAAAATGAAAACGCAGGGCACTGGGAAAATAAGGCAGCCAGTAGACCCCGGTCTGCAGTCCCACCGGAATTGAATGAGCCAGGGCATCATCCAGGGCGACCATAGCCCGACTTTTATCCCGGAACTTCTGTTGATGCATGCTGATGCCCGGAATTTTACTTATTCGCTTCAAGATATGCCCGGCAGCGGAACGGTAGGTAACAAGTGGCAAACCATTGATCCTGATAAAAGGCAGGTAGCCAAAAAATAGACCGCCCCCGATACCAAAAGCCATGGCTTCGGAAATCTCGATCCCTTTATGACGGAGCAGACTGGCAGCGACACCACTCTCGCAATGAGCAGACTGGGTATGGGAAAAATCAGGCAAAGGGCCGGGCCTCATACCCACTTTGTTTATAAACAGGCGGTAACAGTCTGCCTTCCAGCAGATCATCAAGAGAAACCTTAAACGTCTCACCGTATTTTTTTAAGGTGCCGGCACGCAACCGCTTAAAAAAGAAAGGTATCATATGCAGTTGAACCAACCAGCGAGACTGGCCGGTATAACTGGCGAGCAGACTGGTATTCATTTGATTGGCCGTCATATAATAATGCAGACAGCTCGACCGGCCGGCCGCGACTTTCGCCTTTGCTGCCTTGATTTGCCTGTCGATCTCGGCCCATGCCTGACGATTGACGATATCCACCGGCTGCCACATGGAACCGGCAACAAGCTCGTGGTTTCCCCGGTAGTCCTGGACATAACTGACGATTTTTATGCCACCGGTTATCCCGTTATCTGCAGCTTCTGTGTGGTTGTCCATGCGTTTTCTAAAAAGTAAGTCCTATCAAGAATTTGAGCGAATTGAGGGGTTCGTTGGGTTCCTCTGTACCAGCATTGGAAATATGATGATAGCGCACTTCAAAAAGGAGCTGGTGGGCGGTATCCCAGTCATTTTTCAGGCCGATACCGAATTGATAATTGCCGTTGAGATCGGCACCCATTCCCTGGATATCGGCAAAACTATACACCGGCCCACCGCCGCCAAACAGATAGGGTTGCCATTGCTGGGATGAAGTGAAGGTGTAGCAGGCGAGAAAATTAATCCCGACCATAGTCGAGACATCAGGACTGACGATAAATGAAACGGGTAGCTCCAGTAACAGCGAATGATACCCTTGTAACCATCCGGAACCAATATCATCGAAGATATGATGATTATAACGGGGAATCAGATCGATGGTTTCGACTCGCTGGGAGGTATCTCCCCAGCCGGGAAAACTCTGGCCATAGCCACTGATGATGGCCCAGTTGTCGCGGGATGTGTCAAGGCCGTCGGCATCGGCATAACCGGGCAGAAGAAGACTACCGAGGAAAAGGACACCGATCAGCCGAAGACAGCCAATTCCAGTATTCTGAACGGTCCGCGTAATTTTTTCTATGACTGGTGCAATGGATAGGGTCATCATTTTTATCCGGCTATCGATTGGGGATCTGAAAAAACAACTGGTGACAGACTCTTTATACTGTAAGCAGAAACAAATTTGCAAGAGTATTGCGGGGTTCTTTTCTATGCCCCTTGAGGGCATTCCGTTTAATACTAGCTTGTCGGGTACTCTTTTTAGTGCCCCCTTGCGGGGGATACGTTCATCACCGGACGGCCGATGATCTGTTCCAGTGCAACGACATCATAGTTCCGGGCCAGGGAATAAAAAAGAGAATCGAGTTCTTTTTGCCAGTAATCCGACAACGCTTCCTGATGGGGCAGGAGATCATGGAGCATGATTATATTTCCCGGCTGCAGACAATCGAGAATTTTTCCAGCGAGGTTGTGGATATTTCGGTTCCCCCGGTCAAAAGCCCGGCAACTGAATGTTACCGTAACAA
Organism: Desulfobulbales bacterium; assembly: GCA_038204235.1. GTDB lineage: Bacteria > Desulfobacterota > Desulfobulbia > Desulfobulbales > Desulfocapsaceae > Desulforhopalus_A. The sequence goes on along the minus strand of JBBRDD010000110.1, from coordinate 11,055 downwards.
GCCCCTCTTCTTCTAGGACGTTAACCAGGCGAGGACTGGTAATCCCGACCGGTGGACGAAACACAAGCGGCTGCACGCCATATGCCTGTAAAATTCTCTGGGTAGCATGAATATCTTCCTGGACAGTCTTCCCGCTTCGCAACATCAAAAAATTATCGTGACGCCATGAATGATTGCCGATGGTATGCCCCTTAGCAACGATTTCTTTAATCAGTTCAGGATATTTGGCTGCTTTTTCACCCACTACGAAAAAAGTGGCCTGCATGTTGTGCCGTGCCAGCAGCTCAAGCAAAACTGGAGTCGATGCAGGCGATGGACCATCGTCAAAGGTAAGGGCAACGCCCTGAGTTCCCGGCAGGCCGCAACTGATAACCGGTAGGAAAAAACTATATTGTGGGAAAAACGGGGCGCAGAAACAGAGAACAATAAACAAAACCAGAAGCACTGCTGCGAAAAATGGATTAACGAAAAAGAGCAGGCCGGCCCCCCCCAGGGCGATCATGCCGGTTTTTTCGGCAGCAGAAAAAAATGTTTTAGGCGTATTATCCGGCACCAGCTCACTCTTTATCAGCCCGGCCGACGATCCAGACCAATTCCGGATTACCCTCCGAGACCTCATTTATAGAAATCATAAAACCAACCTCCTGAAGCATTTGCGCAATTTTTCCCCCTGAACGGTACCAGGGATTTCTGCCGGCTAATTTTATCCGTCGGTCCTCCAGGTGCCATGACCACGATGGACTACCACTCGGCATAATTACAAACCTGGTTACCAGGATACCTTGATCGCCGAGCGCTACATAACTTTTTTTGAAGAGGGTCGACACCGTTGCATCATCGAGGTGGTGCAGCATATCCAGAAGCAAAACGACATCAACCGGCCGGTCAACAACGGGCAGATCAGGGGCCCAGCCAACGGTTATGCGGCCACGATCGCCGGTACCGATGCTGGCCACCCTCACCCTCTCAGGATCGGGATCGATACCATAGACCTGGGCTTGCGCAAAAGACTCCAGACACCAGCAAGCCGGGACACCATAACCGCAGCCGATATCGACAATGGTTGCCGCATTCTTATGCTGTGCGAGCATTCGCGGCAATTCCTTGAACATTGGATCAAACTGCAGCTTGAAGCGGACAAACATCCTTGGATACGCTTCCAGCATTCGGAAACGATGACGAATTCGATATGCAATATCTCTGTTGTCCAATTGCATGCTGCTTCTTTTATTTTCCCCGGCAACGTATCGATCAAGCAGCGGCGGAAGCAACAGGAATGTCCCAAGCAAGGAATAACCGATGCCGAGCAGAGAGGTAATACCAACACTTTTCAAAACCGAGTGTTCAGCAAAGCAGAGCACACCAAAACCGATAAGCGTAGACGCACCGGACATAAACACGGCGACACGCACCAGAACATACGACGGATGACTGACATCACGGTATCGCTGGTGGGCCCGGACACAGAAAATAGCATAGTCAATGCCCATGCCAAGGATCACTATGGACAACATAAGCGATGGAATATCAAGAGGATGATGCAGTAGTCTCAGAGTCCCCAAAGTACAGATATAGGCAAAAGCAGCAGGCAGCAAGGTAAGCAGAGTAAGCCGCAGGTTAAGATAGAAAAAAAACAGCAACAGAGCCATACTGACCGCAACAATCACCAGCATGGTGGTAAAGCTTGAAAAGAGGATATCCGCCAGCCGCCTGGTAAAAAAAGAGGCATCGAATATTTTGGCGTCTTTGCCGTACGAATGTTGAAAATCGGCACCATCATAATTTTTCCTGGGCAAAAGAGTGACAAACTGCAACAGACCGGATTCTTTCCCATTATGCAAAATACCCAATAGATTATAGTATTTTTCCGGGATCGGGTGAAAGGATGCAGCATACCCAGGATCGAGCAGAGAGAAAAAACCGGCAAAGGCATCGGGGGTAAAGCCAAACTCAGCGCCGGCACTGCTTAGAGCCTGCTCAACACGTTTGCTCCTGCCGTCGCGCCAGAAATTCTGCCAGGCCTGCAGATTTTGCGCCCCTCTTTCCCTGCCGGGAAAAATCATCGAGGGCACAAAAGCGGCCCGCAGTACGTCTTTGTCGATATCCTGTTCAATTTTGACCAGGAGCTTATCGTTTTCCTGCTCTATTTCTGTAATAGCGCCAGCCTTTTTCATCAGCGTTATCCTTTCGCCGATGCTCCCCCATACCTTTGAAAACAATGCATCGGCGGCCATTGTTTCCTCAGTCACCGTGTTCATGCTGTCAAGACTCACCGCAAACTGCGGCCTGGCAAAAAAGAGCAGACCAACTGCCAGCAGAACTGCGGCTACGAAACCGGGTTTACCGCTGTTGTAGAGGGAGTTGACCAGCCCGCGAAGAGGGAGAGCGCGGTCACGGCCTGGCGGCATAGTTGGAAAAATTCGTGGAAAGATAGAGTGAATAAACAAAAACGAGAAAAAGATCCCCAGGGCGGTGAATTGCCCCAGTTCAGTAAAAATTGGGAATCCGCTGCAGCTGAGAATCAAAAAGGCCCCGATGGTGGTAATGACTGCCATAAGACCGATAGCCCGCACCTCGGAAGAGGCGTCCCGCCCCTTGGTCTCGTGACTGCGATCCAGAAAAAGCAGATAAGCGATCCCATGATCAACGGTGATAGAGATTATCGCACCGCCAAACCCCAGCACCATAATCGAGATCGATGAATTCAACAGGGAGTAGGCAAAAAGGGCTGCACCGGTCCCGGCAAGAGCCGGCACCAGCGACAACAGTCCTATCAGGGGCCGGGAAAAAAGCACAAGCAGGAGAAGTCCGACCCCTAACGTTGCCAACACCAGAGCCAGCTGGACATCGTGGCGGATGATACGCTCATTATCCAGAGCAGCCCGGAAGGCACCAACCGGGGTAAGGGTTATCCGTCGTCCCAAAGGATTATATTTCTCATTGAGAATACGGGAACTTTCAGCTATCAGCCCGGCAATCTTCCGGGCAGAATTGGTGTCGGTGCCTGTTGCCAGCGGACGGGCGGTAACCAGCAGATGATGTCCATCGGCAGAGAGCAGAGCACCCCGAAAAAACCTGGTATTCAACGAGGGGGCAAGCGGAGCCAGTCTGGCCAGGACCAGATCTTTTAAACCAAGCGGATCGAGCCCAATAAACTCGGCCTGTCCGATGCCCTCCATGCTGTTCAGGTCTTGATATAATTTTTGTATCCGAGTCTTGATCTTTTCGGCAGTCAGAAGAGCGGCTACCTTTTGGGCCAGCTCTTCCCCGGAAAAAAGCTGAGGCAGGTTTCGCGCTGCATACAGGGCCATATCCGGAATGAGCTCACCAAATTCTGCTGTACCCACCTGGGCAAACAGCCCGCTGTCCTGCATCTTTTTTTCAAGCAGCGTACCAACCTCTACCAGAGTATCCGGATCATCAGCATCGAGCATGACGTCGACTGCAATCTGATCATGGATGGGATGATGTTCAAAAATTTCAAGACCATCGGCAATGACTTTATCTCCTGACGGCAGGGAGCGAACCACATCGGTATCGAGGTCCAGACGCAGAAATCCTATGCCGGCCAGAATAGAGACCAGCAGTGAAACTATAAGGAGGAGCCGATAATTGATCATTTTTTCTGTTACCACACCTTAAAAGCCAGCAGAACGAGCACCAGCAGGAGGAAGAAAGCAAAAAACTGCAGTATCATTTTATGATTCTGATAAAATTCATTGGCCTTCTGGATAAAAGGCAGCCCGCCACAAATTCTCCGCATCCGGTCTATGACCAACGTCCGGTTATCAGAACTTGCCGGCCCCTGGAAGGCACACATGGGGTATAAAGCATAAAAATCCTTGTTATGGCGGCGCAATAACTCGTCAAAGGGGATATTGCTCCACGTCTCCCTGACTATTTTTTGCGCAAAAGATCGATTCAGGGCATAGGCGTGGGCCAGACAGCGATAGGTAATTTTTACCAGGTTCTTCTGCCCGGTTTTCCCACTGCCGTCGGTAATGCAGCCAAGAAACAGCGCATTCCAGTTATCAACCAATTCCAAATTGTGGCAGACGTCACGTAAAACGTCTGAATTACACCTCTGGAACAGAATATCATCCTCAAAAACAAGAATATTTCGAGCTTTTGCAGTAATCCCTTTGTTCAGGCAATGCATATGCGACTCAAAAATACCCTTTTCCGGGTTTTCCGGATGTTTTGCCACAATAACAAACTCGACCCGATCCAAGAGACCAACCTCGGCAAACTGCTGCCTGGCATGCTCTCTTCTATCGGTGCGTGTCTCAAGAGAAATGCAATAGATTTTATCGAAAAAGACCCAGCTGTCAGGCTGCATGGTTATATGGTGGCTCACGCTTTTTTTTGTTTATTTACGTTTGATAGACAGGTATTCTGTTGTATATTCCAGTTGTAATCACCAACGGCTTTTACTCTTGATACTACTGCACCATGACTCGCATAATCAGGCATAAGATATTACAATTCGGCATGACCGACTATGTGCGCTCGGCAATTGCCGAGCAGGCCGATCTTTCTGCATTCAAAGAAAAACCTACCCCTGTGCTCCTGGTCGGTGTCTTTGCCATTGCCTTTAGTTTTATCATCGGCTGGCCGGCAATTGCCGCTCTTGGCGCCATATCGATAAAGATCCACAATCCCTGGATCGTCGCTGTTGGCGGACCTTTAACCTATATCCTGTCGCATCTGGTTTTTCTCTTTGGCATGTACTTGTCCGGGGCAGTGTATTCGCTCATCTTTATGCGCTGGCTGACCAGGGTTTCCATGGAGAAGCTGCTCGCCTGGGCCGACAACAGTTAGTGAGCACCTGATTTTTTGAAGACACTGCCGATATCCCGCATCCTCAGGCCGTCTACCATTTCATGCAACTGGCCACCGTCATCCCAGATAGCTACATCAAAAATCAGCTCATCGTTTGAACAAGAAGTTTGCCGGACCCTGGTAATGTAAGACGAACCCGGCAGGGTCGGTCGAAGTACTGTTCGTCGCCTGAATCCCACCGGAAAGGGCACAAAATCGACCGCCTGTTGTCCCAGCACACAGGCGGCATGCAGGGCGCCGTCCAGCGGGAACGGCGAACCGAGAATTTTTTGAATCGGGTCGATTGAAAAGAGCGGAAACCGGGGGGCTCGCAACCTTCCCCAGGCCTCATGTTCAAAAAGATGCAATACCTCCTGCAGCGTCCGGTAGCTCGGCCCGAAAGGCACCAGCTCGCGGTAGAGATAGTCCACTTTGACCTTGATTCCGCTGGCTGTCGGTGGCACGGCAGCAAAGTTTATCTTTGGCGAATTCTTTGTCTCGTCTGTCTCAGTTCTAGAAAAAGATATCACGCAATGTTCTTTGATCCTGCTCATTGCTTTAAACTGGCTCTTACTGAGCAGCTTCGCCTGTACCCGATCATCTGGGTCGCCAGAACATTCGAGCAGGGCGGACAACGAAGCTGAGTCAGGAGGAATCTCCAGAAATTTGGCAAAGCAGGCATCCTCCATGACTTTGATATTGATTTCCGGACAGGTTGCAGCCACATGTGCGGCAAGCTGAAGCATGGCCTCCACTGCGGGCAGGACTATCTTATCGCCTAAGGCGTGATCCTGAAACCAGGGTTTAATGGCAATTATGCAAGGAATACGCCCGTTGGCCATCAGCTGGGAAACCCTTCCCAGAGGTTGATGGTTTTTTGATCAATCTCAACTGGGAGGCCATTACCGTTGACCGCACAGTGTCTGGTCATACCGGTGCAGGAGATTTCACCGTTTTCCGCCTTGGTGATGATATAATCAAACTGCACCTTGACCATCTCTAGTTTGGCGGGCCGGGTATGAATATAGATCAAATCGTCATAAAAAAGCGGGGAATAATAGTTGAGTTCTGTTTTGATAATGGGATACAAATAGCCGCTTTCTTCAATTTTTTTATACGGATATTCCGCTTCGCGCATAAGCGATGCGCGGCCGAATTCAAAATATTTCAAATAATTGGCATGGTAGACGGCCTGGGAACGATCAGTATCGACATAGAGGGTGCGCAGCTCGGAACGGTGCCAGACTATGCCGCTGTTACCGTCTCTGACATAACAGGGATTATCCAGAAATTCGGGGATAAATTGTTTGGGACGCATTAGTGCCTTACTCCTGAACGTAGATCATTCCACAAAGAACACAAAAATACAGTTAACATTACCAGCTTCAATAAACCACCAAGGCACTTATACCCCTCAAGGGGGTACTGTAAAGAGCACCCGACAAGCGAGTATTAAAAATAATCCCGGCTTATTGTTCATCTACCGGGGTCACACACCTCGAAAAACAATACAGCAGTTGGTCCCACCAAAGCCGAATGAATTGGAAAGGACAAATTCATGGGCATGGTTGCGGGCGATGTTGGGGACCACATCTATATCACTGAATGCAGGATCGGCGATATGGTTGACGGTAGGCAGCACTATCCCCTGCCGCATGGCCTCTATTGCCAGCGCCGCCTCGATTGCCGCAGAGGCGCCAAGGGAATGGCCGACCTGGGATTTATTGGCCGACACCGGGATTTTCGACACATCTTTCCCAAATACGGCGCGCAGGCACTCAACTTCGGTGCCGTCCCCGGTGGGTGTTGAGGTGCCGTGGGCATTCACTGCCCCTATGTCGGCTGCGGAAATTTCCGCATCGGCAATGGCGTCATGCATGGCCCGGATAATGGTTATGCTGTTTGGCCGGGTAAAGTGATTGGCATCGGAGTTCCAGCCGATACCGGCAACTTCTGCTTTTGGAGAGAGACCAAGAGAATGGACCGCATCTTCAGCTGCCAGCAGCAGAACGCCAGCACCTTCAGCCAGGATAAACCCCCGGCGGTCGACACTAAACGGCCTGGATGCCTGGGTCGGGTCAGTCGCAGCCCGGTCTGTCGGGCCAACTTTCAGTGTTGCCTGCATATTGGCAAAGCCTTGAATAATTTCCGGAACAAGGCACGTTTCGACGCCGCCGGCCAAAACAAAATCGCAGTCACCGTCGCGAATCATCCTCGACCCTATACCAATGGCATGATTGCCCGAAGCGCAGGCTCCCTGGGGAGAAAAAATAGGCCCGGTAAAGCCCATAAGCATTCCGGCTTTTCCGGCAGGCAGATTGGCACAGACATTGGGCAGCAGATAGGGGCTGACTTTCAGCGGCCCCCTGTTGACAAAATTATCCATGGCAATCCGGTAGGAATCGGTGCCGTTCAGAGCTGAGCCGATCAGGCAGCCGGTCCTGGGACCGGTTTCGTCATTTATTTCCAGCCCGGCATGCAGAAGGGCTCTCCGGCAAACCTCCATGGTCAGAAACACATAGGCAGCGTTCCACAGAGAGGCTTCTTTACGGTTCACATATGATAACTGACTGGGATCCCAATCGGGAATTTCACCAACCACGTTCGCCCGGCTTGGCGTCTCGCAGCGGGTCAGTCGGCGAAAACCGGCCAGCCCGGCCAGCGCCCCCTGCCAGGTTGCAGCAAAGGTGTTGCCAAGTGCGGTAGCAGTGTCATAACCAACGACAAAGACTCTTCTGTTTTGCGGCGCCTTCATAATTTCATCTGCTTTTTTTGAAAATTGCGCAGGCGTTGCAGCCGCCAAAACCGAATGAATTTTTCAGGACAAATTCCTGGGTCAGAGCGCGCTTGCCTTCGGCGACACAATCGATCTCTATTTCCGGATCAGCAGTGTAGTTGATGGTTGGCGGGACAATATTATCCGCCATGCCCAGTAAGGCGAAGATGCTCTCAATGGCACTGGAGGCCCCCATCGCGTGACCGATAAGCGATTTATTGGCACAGACCGGTGGCGGAGAATCGCCAAAAACAGCTTTGATGGCATCGTACTCAACCTTATCGCCTACTCTGGTTGAAGCAGCATGGGCGTTAATTGCCGCAATATCGCCAGGAGCCAGTGCGGCATCGGTCAATGCATCCTGCATACATTTTTTAATGGTGGCAAAATAGGGTGCGACAAAATGATGGGCGTCAGAAGTCATCCCCCATCCAGCTATCTCGGCGTAATACGGCAAACCATGAGCCTCGGCAAAGTCCCTGGTGGTAAGGATCACCGCCCCCGCGCCTTCAGAAATAACAAAGCCGCGACGATCTGCGGAAAATGGCCTGCTGGCAGTTTCGGGCGGATCGTTTTCCCGACCTTTAGACGGATTATACACACCGTTCATGGTATGAAATCCGGCAACAATAGGTTCAACCAACGCGAAGTCGACTGCCCCGCAGAGAGCAACGTCAGCCCGATTCTGGGCAAGAAACATGGCCCCGACAAGCATTGATGTCAAGCCGGTGGCACAGGCAGTAATAGTCGAGGTAATCGGCCCCCGGGCTCCGGTCATAATGGCGATCTTACCCCCGATCATATTGATGCAGGAGTTGGGATTCATATAAGGAAGGGGCAGTTTATTTTCCGCCTGCAGTTTTCGGTCAGCGTTCAGAACCGCGTCAAGTCCACCAATGGCCGAGCTGTAGGTAACGGCTGTCCGAAGAGCAATATCCGGCGTTAGCTCAATTCGGCTTCGGTTAAGCGCTCTGGCCACAGAGAGCATGGAGTATTTGAAGACCGGTGAGCTCCAGGCCGCCTGATGCCGGGCTGACAGAAAAGGATAGTCTTCATCGTCTATATCCGGCACCTGACCGGCAATATGGACGGGAAAATTTTCAGCAAGCGCAAAGCGGCTGAGCGGGCCGATACCACTTTCCCCGGCAAGTGCTCGCTGCCATTGCTGGTCCAGGTCGCTGCCCAGGGGAGAAATTGCGTCGTAGCCGACGATGACCGCATCTTTTCCTCCCATAAGGACTTACCAGGGGATGAATTGATAGAGCTTGGCGAACATCTCGTAAACCTCTATCCAGTTCTGCAGGTCTTTGGTCGTCTTGATATGGGCCCGCTTGTTGACCATGACCCAGCTCATATGGGCGGCGCCATCCTTGCAGGTACTACAGTCACGGGTTTCCGAGGTACAGCAGCGATGCATGGTATGCAGATCGGATGACCAGCGAATAAAATTCGTCAATCGTTTGGGTCGGGGTTCTCTCTTGTCGATGGGCTCCGTCACGGAAGGGCATTCCATCCAGCCGAACGGCCGACCGAGCATCTTACCGGTGGTGATGATCTCGTGGTAGTACTTGGAGGAGATCACGGTCTGGGGATATTTATCCAGCATATCGTCCATTTCCGCCCGCACCGCGATCAGCTCGTCAGGCTGCCAGGAAAAACCGTCCACGTCCTCGTCATTGGACAGCAGCTGCATATGCACCTTCAGGCCGACATCTCGTATCTTGCGGATGATATTTTCCGTTTTGCCGAGTTGTTTCGGAGTGATGGTGTAGAGATAATAGGCATGGGGATCGCCGGCATAGTTGGCGCTGGAAATCTTAAAGGTATCCTTGCCGCGGAGCAGTTGCTCGTCTTCCGCGTCGCCCCACAAGGAGAGCCCGACCATCATGTCCGGAAAGCGGTCTCTTGGCACCTTGATCAGACCGTTGGTGGCGCAAAAAGTCGGCAATCGTTTATAAAACGCCTCAACCCTATCCAGGCACAGAGTTGGTTCGCCGCCAATCAGGATCGCCAGATTGACACCGCGCTCCATCTCTTTTTCGACAAAACCATGCCACTTGCTGATATCTTTTTCTTCGGATGCCACCTCATGTTCCCCAGAGGAAAAGAAGAAACACCCCTTGCAACGCAGGTTACAGCGGTCAGTCACATCATAAATGGAACTGCGGATGTTGAGCCTGGAAATTTTTTTATACCGTTCGAACCAGTGGTCATCAAGAAGAGAGCTGACAGTTATCATAATCTTACTACTTATTTAAAGGCGGATGGACGAAGTCTGCACAAAGGTTCGGTCCCTTATCGTAGCCTCTGACCCAGACGGCAAGATACGTATCGACGTAATCGAGCCAGGCGGAAAATGTCACGGGATCTGTCGCATGCCGATACATCCTGGCAGTGACGACGGCACTTCCGGCCGCATAATGCCGGCAGTCATCACAATTGGTATCAGGCACACAACAGGCGGCATCACGATTCCACTGCAGATCAGTACGATATTGCCTGAACGATCTGCCAAGACCAATATCCGTTGAAGGATTCATCCGGGGATAGGTACAGGAAAAGAGATCATGCAGACCCTTTTCTGAGGTATGAGCAACAATATTATAGGTGGAAAAGAGCACGGTTTGCGGATATGCAGTCAACAATTCATGCATCATCGTCCGTGTTTTTTGCAGCGATGCAGGGCTGTGACAGAGCTGACCGGTATAGCCGACCGGCGCAGAAAACATATTAAAGGTGATCTGGTGCCCATTTTCCGCCAGCAACCTGGTCACTTCCCGGGCTTCATCGATGTTAAAGGGGGTAAAGGTGTAGACAAAAACCGCCCTGGGGTCATCCTTATAGTTGATCATCTGCCGGACCAGCATATCAGGGGCTTTGCGGATAGCCTGGCTGGTTTGGTCATTGCCCCATACCGAGATATGGATTCGGTAATCTATCTCCCGCGGAATCGGTTTCAGGCCATTTGTCGCAATGGCACCAAGTGGAATAACGTCATAGCAGACCGCACACAGTTGCGGCACCAGCGAGGGTTCCGCCCCGGCCAGAACAACAAAGGTAATGCCCCTTTTTTTTTCCGACACAAGCAGTTCCCGCCAGGCGGTTTCGTCGTTATTTTCATCGGCAAACTGTTTGTCACCGATAAAATAATAACATCCCTCACAGCGGATATTACACCGGTTACTCATATCGTAGGTGGATTCGCGCAGGAAAAAATAACGCCGAACCTTTTCCCACCGCTCTCTGATTATCGGATCACCAATAATATCAGAGAATCTGTATTCAACTTGAGCCGACATTTATTCGTTACTATTGAGTTTTTCGTCAATGTACCGGGCAATGATTCGAACAGTGGTCAACTTGGGATAATCGTCTTCATCGATTCGAATCTTATACTCATCTCTTAAAAACAAAGCGACCGTTGCCATGTCCATGGAATCGATGCCGACTTCGTCCAC
>JBBRDD010000109.1:0-16113 GCA_038204235.1 Desulfobulbales bacterium | reverse complement strand
GATATTTTTTTCATTTCAGGCTCTTGTCAGAAAGAGAAGGCTATACACCTTTTTTTAGATATCCACAGGAGATTCACTCATTCGTCTCTATCGTGATTGCAAAATTTTGACAACACCTAACACCCCATCTCCAAAAGCACTCCCAAAAGCTTCTTGAAATAACTCGACTGGCGAGCAATAGAGACGACAGGTAAGAGTAAGATACTCAAATTATCTTCTGCATATCTAGCAAAAATAATGGATATTACCAGTGCCAGGGGAATAGGTTTGAACAGATATTAAAAAACGTAGTGAGATCTGCCCCCAGCCCCAGCGATTAATAGTTAATATTTACTTCGAACTCTCTCAGACGCTTATGAATTGAGCGAAGTTCGGTGATAGTTGTCCAGTTGGCAATAAAGATGGAAAAAGATTCCCGCACTTTGCTGAAAGCATTGGAAACCTGAACCAGCACCCCCAAAGTGATCAGGCCGGTAAAAAGGCCCGGGCCCATAATCAGGTAAGGAACGATGACCATCAGTTGTTCAAAGAAATTAACCCAGATATCAAAATATCCGTAGTGCAGAAAAAGCCGGTGATAGTTGAATCTTAAACCGACAAAAAGCTCGATGATGGTGTCGGTTTTTCCGTAATTTATCTTGTCGTCTTCAGCGTAAACCAGTTCTTTTCGAAATGCTGCTTCTACTTTCTGGTTGTTATACTCTAAGCCCGGCAACTTAATTCCGACAAACCAGGAAATAAGCAGGCCGCCGACTGAAACAAGCAAGGCGACCCAGACCAGGCTTCCCGGGATGTCTTTAATGTGTTCGATCTCAACCCCTTTACTTAAGCCCCAGAGAATCGGCAGAAAAGCAAAGAGGGTCATGATCGCCCGTATCACCTGCAGGCCAAGGCTCTCAAAAATTCGGGCAAAACGATAGATATCTTCCTGAATACGCTGACTGGAGCCCTCTACTTCCTCTTCAACCGTCTGCCATTTTGCCACATAGGAAAAAGTCATCGCCTCTCGCCACTTAAAGGCATAGACCCGGGTAAAGTAGGCGGTCACCGTGGCAATCAATACATAGGGAAAGGCGATCTTACCAAAGATGAGCATTTGTTCCCAAAACTCACCGATTTTATGTTCGGTGGCTTTTTGGAGAATATTATAAAAACTACCATACCACTGATTCATCCTAACGGTCAGTTCAACCTGAATAAACAGGGCCAGCAACAAGGTCAGTCCACCACCATAGGCCCAGAGGGACCACCTTTTACTCTTAAAAAACGATCTGAACATTCTTTGTAGTCCTTCGCGAAAAATCTAGAAATAGCCTGCTTTTTTTATTGCAGAGAGGCAGGGTGGGGGCAAATAAGACAACAACAATAATCGGTTATCATTTTCCGGCCACATTTTTTTCGTCGGCACCCTTCATTTCTTTTATGAGACTACGGGCCATGAAAGCAAGCAGACCAACGCCCAACACTAAAACAGACCAGAGCAGCCATTTTTTCCAAGGTAACGGTTGCGCTGGATTCTGCAGGGCCAACGCGCCGCTCAGAACTATCCTCTTGCCTATCTGAGCCCGGCTGATCGCCTGTTTTGCAGTATCCCTCTGTATTGCTTGCAGAAGCATTCCTGCGTCAGGGTTAATTCCCTGTTGCGCGAGTTTACCGCTGCCAAAGGCCAGCAGATATGGCGGAGTCCCTCTGCCAACAAATAATAACTCGCTCGGTTGCCAGCCCAATTGCAGAGTGAGTTTTCCTTTGCCCGTTTGCAAGCCCGCCCCATCCTGCATGACAACCACCCGCCACAGTGGATCGGCGGTTGCTGGAAAATCGCATGGGTCATTACGTATTGCACTCCCCTCAACGCTCAAATCGTGGAATACCTGTTCACAACGTGTCTTCCACCCGTTTGCTGCATCAGATCTGGATTGCACAGACAGCATGGCCACAGAGTTGGTCTGGGGAAAACGTATCTGCACACTGCTGGTCGGCAGCCGGTAGTCGGTGGTAAAATCGACCATCAGCCGGTTATCTTTTTCCTGGACATTTCCATTGTAAAGGGACACCCAATGACGCATTCGGCGCGCCTCTATAATTTTCGAAAAACCGGTAACTCCAGTTAAGTTTAAAGGCCAGCGTGATTCCTGCCAGGTCAGTTTCAGATATTTCATCGGCCATTGCGGCAATTCGATGGTACGTCGTTTCACCTGTTGTCCCCCGAACTGCAAGTCGGCAAGCGTTGCCCGCTGCACCAGAGGCGTCCAGCGTTCAAGATCGTTACTCTCTAGAATATTCACCGTAACCACCGAAGAATCGGTATCATTTTGCCAGGTGAAGAGCATCTCCGAAACCTCCTTTTTTACATGGCTGAGATCGAGCAGATAACCGGTGATCTTTTGGTCTGCCGGATCATTGAGCGGATCGGATTTGATATTGACAATGGCTCCCGTTGCATCGCGGGCAACCCGGAGAGATATCCCCGCTGGATTGTTTTCCGGCGACTGCTGCTGAAAAAGAGGAAAAAAAGCTATTGTCTCTTTTTCGCGCAGGGTTGCCGGATCGACGGTAACGGTTCGTACCTCATGCGGCACAACCTCCCCCGCACCATTAAAAACCCGGACATCATTCAACTCCGCACTCTTGACCGTACGGTAGACCTCTTCCGGCAATTCGACAGCATACACCGCATGAGCACCACTGGTTTCGAGATAATATCCCGCAGCAAAGTCACGGGAGGTAATTTCCTCGGCCTTAAGCTGTCCGGAATTACAGACTAAAACCAATAGTATTAACAGGTATCTCATCGAGAAATTTCCTCAGTTTTAGGCGGCAATGGCGAAAAATAGCCGATAATCAGCATCAGCACTCCGACAACCAGAAAAGAGACAATGCGCGCGATGGTCCCCGTACCGGAGAGATCGACCACGAAAAGTTTCAAGACTACCATGCCAAGCAAGGTGGCGCCGACTCCCCAGAGGGGCCTGCTCCCTTTTTTGGTGGCCCAGACAGTCATTGCCATGGCACCAAAACCCCAGAGCGCGGCAATAGCCGCCTGAAAAACCACGGAATGGTACAGCGAGTCAGGATAATACGGAATACCGATATAAAAGTGAACCGATCGGGCAACCACACTGTTTACCCAGCAAAAAAACAGCACCCCAAGCCCCCAAAATGATTGTTTCTCAGGCAGATATTTAATGAAATAGCCCTTTTGCCTGCGACGCAGTAACCACAACATCAGGACTATAACGACAATCAGTCCGGATAGTTCCACCGGGTTGAAAAGAGTAATATACGGCAGTGGCAGTGGGTCACCGGCGACGCTCAATGATTCTACCAGCCAGAGCACAAGACCAAAGGCGGGCAGCACCCCGCCCATCCCCAGATAGTCGGAGGCATACGTGCCTACCGGCCAGGATTTTCCTTTCCCCAGCTGCAGAAGCAGCAGCAAAAAACCGCTGGGGATCAGGGCCCAGCAGATCGTGGTCCAGACCTCACCAAGCCCGGATAATTGATGCATTGCCCAGGCACCTTCATCGCAGAGGACAATGAGCAGCAGCCACATTGTGCCCAGGTGCCAGGCAACCAGGCTTCGTTGGGGCCAGTTACCGGCAAAGAGATACAGAATCCGGTACTGCACGATAAAGGCAACAGTCCAGGCTACAGCTCCCCAACCGGAGAAAAGATGAAACAAAGAGGAAAAGTCGGCAAAACTGATAAGAGCAAGCAGAACCATGGCTGGCAATTGCAGATACAACGCCAGCTCTAAGCGCGGCCATGCTAATTTCCTGCAAGCCATGCCAGTGACAATAGAACCGACGCAGCAAAACAGCAGGAAACCGTTTTCCATGCCGATATGGGCCATCTGCTGATCCACTTCACGCAGCCCACCGATATACCACCAGATAAGTCCAAGAATCATCAGCGGCATAGGGAAATACCGCTCCCATTTTTTCAATTCACTCGTATAACGATCCAGGAAATAACTGGAAACCAGAGCCGCCAGGGCGAGCAGAACGCAGCCGAGAAAATATTGATTGGCAAAAGGCAAAGCAAAAAATGGATACCAGACCGAATCCAGGAAAATAAATGCAGCTGCTAACTGCAACAATATCCCGAAATGTCTGGCAAGCACGCGCTTTTGTCTGAGCCCAACCCAGACCATTCCGGCACCCTCAAGAGCCCATATCGACGCCGACCATTGTCCGTCAAGAACCAGTGGTATCGTCAGACTGCCAAAAACCACCCCCAGGGCCAGAAAAGCCTCACACAAGAGATGCATGGACTGACTGAACCTGCGCCATAATACGGTTGCCAGACTCAGGTAAAACAACCCGAGTCCCAGGGCAGAAAAGGCCATGCCATAACGCATGTCTCTGACCAGAAAATACTGCAGTGAAGACACAATCAGCGGCAGACCGAAAACCAGCGGCCCATCAATAAAACCCCGGAGATTAATCGGCTGACGATAGGCAAAGAGGATTGAAATGAGGACATAAAAAACGAAAAAGAGAATCAGGAATGGCTCTGTCGAGGCGAAGTATTCCGGCTGATAGCCGGTGCTGCCCCAGAGTGTACCAATGGCAAAGGTGAAAATAAACCCGATCAGGTTCAATTCCCGCCAGGATGCAAACCAGGCGATCCCCAGAATACCAACATTGAGCAGGGCATAATAAGAAAACAGCATAACGTGACTGCCGCCGCCTGTCGACATCAGTACCGGAGCAAGGAAACCACCGACAACGCCAAACACTGCAAGATATTTAGCCTCCTGCAATACAGCCAGCATACCCGACAAAGCGACCAGGCCAATCATGACCGAAAGAGCAAGGGTCATCGGCAGGAAGTTGTACAGTCTGGCCGCGGCGAAAACCACAAGATACAAAATGCCCACGCCGCCGCCCTGTAGAACAAGGCCATACCCGGCTCTGGTTCGCCTCAACCGCCAGCCGATTCCCAGCGCCGCCATACCACTCAGGGCCACGCCGATAAGGCGCAGTTCGATGGGAACCATGTTGCGCTGGGCTGCATATTTCAGCAAAAATGCCACCCCAAAAAAAATGATGATAATGCCGATTTTCAGCACCAGATTGCCACTGGTAAAAAAATGGCTGATTTTTTCGGATATTTTTTTCGCATTCCCCCGGCATCTTTCGCAGAAACGATCAAAATAAGCAGTTAACCCAACCGGCGTCATACGATCCGACTCTTTTTCCGGAGTCACCATACCAGGTGACGTTGTGGTCTTTGAGTGCAGTACCTGCTCAAGAGCAGCAGCTTCCACAGCAGGTGGTTGCAAGACAACTTCCTGCGAGATCATTTCTTCAGGTGATTTTTCTGACTGTGCCGATTTTTCAAGAGAATTGACTCTTTTGCGCAAAGCTAAAACTTCAGCAGCCAGAACACCAATCAGGCCGCCCATGATGAAGCCGCTCATGCCAAAACGCAAGATTGCGATAAAACCGATTGCCAAACCGAGAATCAGATGCATCGTGTCTCCTGCTACGCCTTATCTTCCCGCCAGAGCAGGAAGAGTTCTTCAATGCCTTTTCTGGCATATCCGGCCATTGCCAGGTATGCAGCATCGGCAAATGGCTGACCTTCCGCCGAAGCCTGGATCTCAATCCAGCGACCGTCACCGGCCATGACAAAGTTGGCATCGGTTTCAGCCGACGAATCTTCGCTGTAATCAAGATCGAGGATGGCTTCACCTTGCAGAATTCCGGCTGAAATCGCGGCCACGGGCATAATGGGCGGGAGTGTTTCCAGGCGGCCATCGGCAACAAGCTTCTGCAGGGCGTCTCTTACCGCCAGCGCTCCACCGGTAATGGAAGCCGTGCGCGTTCCACCATCGGCGTTCAGCACATCACAGTCCACCCGAAGCGTTCTCTCTCCAATGGCGGTCAAATCGACCATCATCCTGAGACTCCTGCCGATCAACCGTTGAATTTCCATGGTTCTACCCGACTGTCCCTTGGTTTCGCGCCGGTATCGACCATTCGTCGCACAGGGAAGCATGCCGTATTCGGCGGTTATCCATCCCTGCCCGCTGTTTTTTAGAAAAGGGGGCACCTTTTCTTCCACCGAAACCCCGCAGATAACGTGGGTGTTGCCCATACGGATAAGCACCGAACCATCGGCCTGATACTGCACCCCTCGCTCGATCGAGATAGGCCTGAGGCTATCGGATTGTCTATTATCGCTTCGCATATTGCTCCTCTAAAAATTTATGGATGAAGGCTTCGTAAAAAGCTCGAAATACGTCAATCTGTTTCCCATGCAGTGCATGGGAAAAAAATTGTATCAGGTAATGCAGAAGATTGTACGTCTTCCATCGGATAAACGCAAATCAGGCCCGGTATGGATGCATACCGGGCCTGAAAAAAACATTGCGGGTATTCTTTACAATCCCCCCTCGAGGGGGATACGCTCCTTCACAAAATCACAGAACAAACTATTCCTGCAATGTTTTCAGTACCTTATCAAAATATTCCTGACCTATCTTCGGGCCCCACTCTTTATATACTGTTTGACTTTCGGCGATCATTTTTTCTTTATCGGCCGGTTTTAATTGCAGGAACGTAACGCCGTCCGCCTTGGCAGCGGCGATCTGCTCCAGCTGTTGCTGCTTGGTGCGCGTTCTGGTAACAGCACTCTCTTCCTGCACTACTTTCAGGAGAAGCTGCTGTAAATCTCCAGGCAATTTATTCAGCCATTTTTTATTGATAATATGGACATACAGCCCCTGGGCATAATCGAGTTCGGTATAGTATTTGGCGATGGTGAATTTTTTAGAGATATTGCAGACGATCGGGGTATGATCAAGGCCGTCGATGACTCCAGTCTGCAGGGCCTGCGGTACATCAGGCCAGGGAAGGACCGCGAACTTAAGGTTCCAGGCTTTGTATGTGTCGATATTAACCGGGGCCTCGGCAATACGAAAGTTGACGCTTTTTGCCTCTTCCAGGGTGGTTACCGGCCGGGTGGTCGCCCAGCCGTAGCTGCCATATCCCGTAAAATCAATGACCTGAAGTCCTTTAGCTGCCGGAGCATCACGAAAGGTATCCCACAGTTCCGGCGTATTCCTGAATTTGTCCAGTTTGTCAAAGGTATCGATAACGTACGGAAGGTTGACGATGCCAAGTTCGGGCGCGATATTGGCTGCGGCAACAGAGGAACTCATCATTCCCTGAATGGCCCCGAAATTAAGCTTATTCATCACATCCTTTTCGCCCCCAAGCTGACTCAACGGGCGAAAATCGACATACAGCTGCCCTTTAGATTCTTCCCAGACACGATCGCGAATTCGAAATCCGACAGCAACCCCTTCGATTGCCGGATGACCGACACAGGAGAGGAGATATACATACTTCGCTCCGGAGGGGTCAAAGGATGGCTGCCATTTTGCAAGAGGATCATCTGCGCCCGAAGCGGTAATGGACAACAAACTCCCCAGCATAACAATCATGATACCGAGACTCGTCATTTTCAGCTTTGTCATTTTTTCACTCCTTGTTTTTTAGGTACAGAACAAATCTGCCAGGCTGAAGGTAACGGAATGATGCTGGCATTTGCAACTAAATTCGGCATTCCTTTCGCTGTAACTATCTAACAAAACGACATATCGACGGAGTCGACAACCTCAGTGCATTCATCAACAACCATGTTTTTCGTAATTTAATTCGACTAAAAACGATTAAACCCTAATTTTATTCTTTCTTTTTCGTTTTTTGACGCATTAGATTCAATAAAATGGTTTACGAATATTGCTTATTCATGTTATTGAAAAGGGCATTAATTAAAGGACAAATCATTTCACGAACACGCTGTCGAAATGATTCCCAACCGTCCTTACCCTATCCACAACAAGGAGGCTCCATCATGAAGAAACTGTTCACCGTATTACTGCTCGCATGCTGTCTGCCAGCTATAGCCCTGGCCGCAGATGTAAAGAAGAATCCTCTGGAGGCCTGGCAGCCAAAATTTGACCCAAGTGGTGCCGAGTACACCTATCTCCTGTCAAACGTCTCCCATCCGGTTATCGAAGGAGTCGGTGCGGGATATCGTATTCGCGACAAGGTATGGGAAAAATCAGGAGGCCGCCTGTATGTCGACTTTCGTCCCCTGCTCCAGCTCGGCGGTGAGAAGGATGTGATCAGCAAACTCAAGTTAGGCGCCATTCAGGGGATGATGAGTTCCTCTGTTGCCGCAGCCAATGTCTCCGACCTCCTCGGCATTGTCAATCTTCCGTACGTTATCGATACCTTTGACAAACTAGACAAATTCAGAAACACCCCCGAACTCTGGCAACCCTTTGCCGACGGGGCATTAAACCAGGGGCTCATAGTCGCGGATATTACCGGATACGGCCCCTATGGCTGGGCGACCACCACCCCGGTCAGGACCATAGATGACGCTAAGAATACCAATTTCCGCATTGCCGAGGCACCGGTGAATACTGATATCTACAAAGCATGGGGCTTAAAGTTTACCGTCATGCCCTGGGGGGATGTACCCCAGGCCCTGCAAACAGGGGTTATCACCGGCCTGGACCATACGGCTATTGTTTGTAATATCACGAAGAAATTCACCATCGCCAAATACTTTACCGAGCTGAACTATGCCCAGGGATTATTCGTTCACCTGATCAATAAAAGATGGCTGGATAAATTACCCAAAGACCTCCAGGATATCCTCCTGACCGCCATTGCTGAAGAAAGCCAGAACACCCGGGCTCTTACCCGTCAGCAACATGATGCCCAGGTGGCAAAAGCCAAAGAGGCCGGAGTTGAATTTATCAAGCTCTCCGACGATGATATCAAAAAGCTGAAGACCATGGCCGAACCGGTATTGCAGGACTGGGGCAAGAAGATCGGCCCAGACTACCTTGCCAAGGTACGAAAAGAGCTGGACACCTGATTTTCATTACGTTTTCAGGATAGCGTTCTTATAAAGTTCCAATGGTAGATGATATTATTGGAACTTTTTTTACGACGCCATCAAGTTGCAACAGGATAACTCGACTTCAACTACCGGCACCTCCCAGGTATCGCCATAACACCTGCTGCGGAATGTTTTGTCCCCACTATCTGTTTTATACCGCCGAACCATGGCAACCACCCTGCTTGCCCTGATGAAGTCCATCCGGCCCTGCCATTGTTCTTGCGCACTCTTTGACAGTCGAGCGACCGATAACCCTTCGTGGTTGACCAGTTCGATATGCTCCTGTCGTATTGCCAACTGTAATCGGTCTCCTGCCTGCAATTCCTGCAAGGCTCTGCGCACCGGGTGGTTGGCAGGCCTTACTCCGGCAAAGTCCAGGAAAAGATCGCTCAACCCAAGCAGGCTGTATTGTCTATCGATCGGTGCCTTTTTCTTTACGGGGGCAATCTCTCGAGCAATCATATGCTCTCCGGTAACTGAGGTCGCATGGGGATTGGGCATATCCGCCGGATTAAAAAGATGCAGTGTCTGCCTGGCACGGGACATGCCGACATAATATAACCGGCGCTCTTCTTCCATCTCCACGCCCTGCTTCTTCTGCCACCCGTTGCCAAGCAGAAAGACATGGTCAAACTCAAGCCCTTTAATGGAATGAACTGTGGAAAGAAAAATACCGTCAGAAAGATTTTTAGACCGCCCCTGATCGGAGAGTGCTTCATAAAAATAATCTTCGATAAGCGAAACGGGCTGCGGGATATCATTTGTTTCCTCCCGCCATTCGCCTATCAGCCTTCTAAGGTTTTTATGCCAGAGCGTATCGACCCCACTATCAGCCGGGACGAAAGCAAGAAGAGAGCTGGCTGTTCTGATTTGCGGCCTCGTTTCTCGTAAATGGTCAAGCAGCAACGCGTTTTCCCGAATTTTCGTCAGACGCGGAAAAGCACTGCTGCGGCCCCAGTTTAAACTGACCGGAATTTTCTCCTGCTCGAAAACCGTCCGAGCCATATCGAGTCCCTGCCACTCACGGGCAAGCACAGCACACTCGCTAAAATCAAAACCATTCTGCAGCCGCTGCAGACATCGCACCTCCTCGAGCAGGGTCCAGGCCTGATCTTCTCTGCTGCAGACATCAATGCGCTGCACCTTTCCCTTTGCGACCGGATCATTCAGCTGCCAGTTACCGCCGGCCGGAAGACTCATCCTGGCCTGGTTGATCTGCAGGGACTGTCCGGTCTTCATTCTATCGCTGTTCAGGTTGATAAAAGTATTTGTGGCACCGATGATATTGGCAGTCGATCTATAATTTTCGATAAGGTAATGAATCTCCGCCTGATAATCCTCATGGAATTTACGGATAAATCCGACGTTGGCGCCACGAAATCGATAGATATTCTGGTCATCGTCTCCCACCGCCAGGATGGTCATCCGCTGGTCTTTTTCTTCCAGGGTTTTTCCAGCCAGCAGGGCGACAAGTTCGTACTGTTCCGCATCGATATCCTGATATTCATCGACCAGGATATGACTGATCCTGCCAACCAGAGAATATCTGGGCGGAACAGCTCCGAAGCCTAAGACATCCCCCTCGCCTTTTAGCAGCTTTATTGCATCCTGGATAACCGAGGAAAAATCAATTTCACCACCATTTTCCCGGCTGGTGGTGACCAGAGATCTGCCGGTCAGGCGCAGGGCCAGGCCGTGAAAGGTCAGCGTTGTTATGCGGGACATGTCATTGCCCACC
Source organism: Desulfobulbales bacterium (assembly GCA_038204235.1). Taxonomy (GTDB): domain Bacteria; phylum Desulfobacterota; class Desulfobulbia; order Desulfobulbales; family Desulfocapsaceae; genus Desulforhopalus_A. The sequence goes on along the minus strand of JBBRDD010000109.1, from coordinate 5,444 downwards.
AGGTCCCGTACCCTCCGGCGAAGACTCATCACCGCGCTGCGATTAAAACACAAAACCAGAATTGACTCGGGTTTCACCCTTTTCACCCGGAGCAGATAGGCAACCCGATGCGCGACAACCCGTGTTTTTCCGGATCCCGGGCCGGCAAGGACCAGCATGTTCTTATCCGTTTTTGCGGCAACGATACGCTCCTGGCTGTCATTTTTCAGATCATCGACAATCCTGAGATACGACTGCTCGCTCGTCGCCCTCTCCAGAAATTTTTCCTTGCCCGGAAAAAACCTTTGAATAAAATCGTCTTTATCGTCATTGAAGTAGGAAGCAACCAAATCCATGGCCACACTGAGCTTCTCCAGCGCCCGCCTGGCGTACTCGTTCATCACATGAATCTGAAAGTTTCGTTCGTTATAGTGGGTTTTCAGTGGAGCATAATCAGACCCGGAATACCGTTTCCCTTTGGCTTCCTCGTTTATATGGATGGTCATAGCCTGGCGGAAAACTGCCAACCCCTGCTGGAGTTCGATCACTCCCTGCTCGTGCATAAAGGTCAATGCCCGCTCTGCCGCGGCAAGCGGATCCCTGAGCTGGGGCAGGAGCAATAGATCCGTTTTCAGGCCGGTAATCACCTTCTCCAAGGTGAACTCAACCAAAAGACTGGCGTTTGCTTTGGCTGTTGGAGTAATGGTGCCGACGATTACCTGCAAAGCGGCAGCTGCGGCAAGTTGCCGAATACGCACGGTTTGCAGCAGCGAATGGTAGTCGCGATGCAACCACAGGGTGAATCGATTGTTTCCCGTTGCCCTGAGTGAAAGACTGCCGCTCTGTCCGGCCAGCCCCTTTCCGTCCCGGGAGAGGCCGTAAAGGATAAGTTTCAGAACGTTTGGGCTACTAGTACGAAACCCCCTGTCCAACAACTGCTGGTTTACCTGACGAAGGTCGATTTCCAGCCGGGTTTCAACTTCAGCCTCCGGTGCCGTTTCCTGTAAAACATGCAGAAAATCATTTTCCAGGGCAATTATCTGCTGCAATTGTTTTTCAGCGCTGTTCTGAACTTTAAAGCGGATATAGGCAGAAAGCATCGTCTCCTTGGAGAGCAACCCCTGCTCGGCCATATCGTTCATGGTCCGGATAACGCGCAGGGTTTCAGACTCGGATACCGGATCCTCGGGTGTGGTGGCAAATGCTGACTGGCCCGCCAGTTCATCGGCACTGAATGCCCGATTGGGCCGCCGCTCCATTAAAAGGGCCAGAATCGCCAGCCATCGTGCCTGCTGCCGCTTGGAAAGGCCCAGTTGAGTCATTTTCTCGGCTGCTTCATCCAGACTGCGAACGAGCGGCCTGCCCTGAAAGACCCTGGTGTGATTCTCATTACGTTCAAGAAAACCAGCTCGCTCCAGCCAGGAAACAGCCGTGTTCACCTGAGATACTGCATCGGGATGGTCTTCCATATCCATATCTATCACATCAAGGCGCAATAACTCGCCGGCGGTCAACACCACCGAATCTTCTCCTTTTGCCGCATAGCGCAGGCCGCGAAGAAACTGAGCAATCTCCCGCTGGGTCAAGCGGGAACTGCTGGAGAGACGAAACTGCCCCTCAATGTCCTGCTCGGCAAAAATGAGGATGCACTCGGCACCACTGCGATCCCGACCGGCACGACCGGCTTCCTGCAGGTAGTTCTCCAGAGACCCAGGAATATCGGCATGGATGACCAGGCGGACATCATCCTTATCGATGCCCATGCCAAAGGCGTTGGTCGCACAAATAACAGGAGTAACTCCTTCGATAAAATTCTCCTGAATGCGTTTTTTCAGCGATGGATCGATACCGGCATGAAAGGCCTCTGCCGTGTAGCCGGCGAGTTGGAGAAATTCAGCCATTTTTTCGGTGTTTTTCCGAGTCGCGCAATAGATGACCACACTGCCGGTGCCCTGATACCTCGCACGCAGCAACTCCAGAATCGTCTGGTTCTTTTCATGTTTTTCTACCGGCCACACTTCATAGTGCAGGTTGGTTCGTTCATGCCCTCCGGCAAACTGGATGATTCGCAAGCCAAGTTCGCTCTGGATAATGTCGATAATTTCGGCTCGCACATCCTTTTTAGCGGTAGCGGTAAAACACTCGACCGGCGGGATGGCGGTTTTTTCTTTTTTGGCAAACTCGCGAATAAACCTGATAGCGTAGAGATAATCAGGTCGGAAGTCATGTCCCCATTTCGACAGACAATGGGCTTCATCAAAGACCCAGGCACCAATTTCGCGCTGGCTGATGGTTTTAATAAAGGATTGATTGCGCAGCTGCTCAGGGGAGACAAACAGAATTCCGACATCACCAAGACGAACCGCTTCAATGACCTCTCCACGCTCCGGCATGGTCAACATGCCGGAGAGGGCGGCGGCAAGCTTTGTTCCGGTCTGTTTCAGGAAATTATCAACCTGATCTTTCATCAGTGCCTGGAGAGGCGAGATGACGATGGTCAGCAAGTTGCGTCGCAGGTAACGCATCAGGGCCGGCAGCAGATAGCATAGTGACTTACCGCCACCTGTTGGCAGCGTGGCAAAAAGGGAGAGATCTCTGGCGGCGGCCGCAACTATTTCGGCCTGGAGGCTCTTTCCGTCCTCGGTGGCCGGTTCAGCTCGAAAGTCGTCAAAGCCATAATAATTATGCAGATAAGAGCGGGGGTCGTGGTGCCCCCGGCAATAGCGGCAATCACTCCTGCCGCAGCTATTTTCCCGAAGTTGGTTAAGTAATAGCGGCACTTCGGCAAAGTGATGCCGGACCCAGGGCGGCAGGACAGAGTTCCCGCCGGCAACCGTCAGCCAGGCAGTTATATAGGCAAGCGGAGTGTGACTCAGTGTCCCGTCCAACACTCGCTCGACAATATTTTCCACCCCACTCCTGCAGCCATGTTTTAGGGCCAACCAGGAAAAGGATTCATACAGTTCATCCCCTTGCAGAAGAGGAATACCCATTGCCGCCAGGGCCGCGGCCGTTCCGGCAAGATTTTCATCCATATGCAAAAAACTTCTATAGAGTATCGGTGCATCGGAACCTGAAGCGATCTGTGCAGCAAAGGCGCCCCACTGCTCGATAAATATTTTCCCGGCCAGCAGCGCATCCTGCACCGAGTCATTGATACTGTCCCGAACAAGCTGATAATCTTTCACCAGACGGTGATAAGGATTTTCCGGGAAGGCCAGCGGCGAGAGATAGAGGGTATCAATTGCCGGTTTTTTCAGCAGCTGCAGATGAGGCGCAAGCTGCCGAAGGTGCGGGATATCATGGCGCAGAATATTATGACCAAGAACAAAAGGTGCCGAATGACCAAAAGCGTCAAATTCCTGCAGCTGCTGAGGTGCTATCTCCTTACCAGGCTTAATCAAAAAAGATTTTCCCTGAAATGAAGCGCCAATCGAATAAATGACGTTGTTCTCGTTAATTTCGATATCAAAAAGGAGACACTGATGCAGGAAATCCTGAGCTTCACCGGACATTTTATATTATGCAGTCATGGTATTGAATAGTATTACGATATCCTGCATTAGGTTTACCTGACTCAGAGCCCAATATCGATGTTTTTATTGATCTTCTGTGAAATTTCAGGGCTGGATCGGGTTTGATTTCAATCCGGCCGCAGAGCAGTATTGTCGACTACCTGCCGCAATTGTTCCCTTCCCAGTAGCAACACTACAGATAAAGCGAGCCGATTTGATCTGACCCTGCAATCAACTCCGCTGCCGGTAACAATGTTGACATTGAAAACCGGATAAAGTGCTGCGTTCGATCCACAGCTTTTATACCAACTCGCAAAGGATTTTCATGAAAAATCTAATACTTGTGTCATCCATTTTGGGCTAGTGCTTTACAGCAATCTTTTTTCTCGTCGTCCATCGTTCAACGCAGCCCATGATCGCCGCTGTATCGCACGTGTGCAAATTGCCCGAAGAACCAATTGTAATAACATATAGTAGGTGGTAAAAATACAACCATACGTAATCACACCAGATGCGACTACCACGCCGTTGATGCTGCATTATTGCCCCAACCACATTATTTACCACTTGATACATAATTTCATAATCAGTGGGTGGCAATAGTTCAGATATAAATTGGAAATATCTTGACTTCAGACCGTGAGAATTTGTTACGTATATTGTTTGGGATCTTACGATCGGCCTAACACTTTCGCTGAAGTACCCTGCAGACATAATCTGAAAATTCTCTACCACGAAAAAGGGTTGATTGTTACTTTATCCGGAAGACAGAGATGAAAGTATCAATCGCCCGATGCTTTAGCAATGGAGCAATGGGCTCGGTTGAAAACCGAAAACATTTCAGATCGGCGGCACGATAAAAGTTGATAGGTATCTGGGCTAATGAGAACCAGAACCTCAGTAGTTATCTCACGTTGCTGTTCTGTTGCACTTTTGAGAGGTGTTCTTTGGAAAGCTCTACTTTGCAGTTACTCCATTTTTGATCAATTTCAATTAAATAGTCAGGTCTACCTGCACAGGAATCATGTTAGCCTGGTGCGTTTTATACAGAGATAGAGCTTATCAAGGGCAATCTTCCATTTGTTGTCACTCTTTCCAGGTAAGATATAAAGTGGAAAGATGTGGACTTTTATAAATTGCGATTTACTTCGTCAGGAAAAAGAGGGAGTCAATTTGTTTAAGCAATTAAGGATCATTCTTGATGAGTGTTGAAGCAGCCTGGAAAAACTGATTTACAAATATAAAAAACAATGAGTTGGTGGTATTTTTTGCGACTGGTTAAATATTTTGAGGATGCTTGAGTTTTTCACACAGGCTCTAAAAAAAAACGAGACAGGAAAATTTTAAGTCCTGTCTCGTTTTCATCTTCCAATGTTATAACCACTAAATATTCCTTTTTTAAAAGCGATTTTTAACTACTTTTTAAAGTATCCTCCTTCTACCTTAATTGTTTTTTTGGTTAACCAACTGTAAATACATTCTACGTAACAAACTGCAACTACTGTACTTCTTACTACGAACTGCAACTACTGGACTCCTTACTACGAACTGCAACTACTGTACTTCATACTGCAAACTACAACGTCTGTACTTCATACTGCAAACTACAACGTCTGTACTTCATACTACGAACTGCAACTTCTGTACTTCTTACTGCGAACAGCAACTTCCGAACTTCTGACTGCGAACAGCAACTTCCGAACTTCTGACTGCGAACTGCAACTTCTGAACTCCTTACTACGAACTGCAACTACTGTACTTCTTACTGCAAACTACAACGTCTGTACTTCTTACTACGAACTGCAACGTCTGTACTTCTTACTACGAACTGCAACTTCTGAACTCCTTACTACGAACTGGAACTACTGTACTTCTTACTGCGAACTGCAACTTCCGAACTTCTTACTGCGAACTGCAACTTCCGAACTTCTTACTGCGAACTGCAACTTC
>JBBRDD010000108.1:0-16124 GCA_038204235.1 Desulfobulbales bacterium | reverse complement strand
AAAGCTCTGGCAGGAAATTTTACAGCGAGGAGACGAATTGTGAAGCGACTCTATCTTATTCGCCACGCTAAATCAAGCTGGGCAAATCTCGATTTGGACGATTTTTCCAGACCGCTCAATAAGCGCGGCAAGGAGGATTGTACGGGAATGTCCGATCGCCTTGCCAGGGCAGGAATCCATCCTGGGCTGATTGCTGCCAGTCCGGCCAAAAGAGCAAAAAAGACCGCCAAATGTATGGCAACAGGGACCGGGTACAACAAAAAAGATATCTGTTACTATCCTGAGCTCTACCTCGGGTCGCTCTCGTATCATCTGCAGCTGCTCGAAGAACTGTTGCGTAAGGTGGATACTTTGTTTCTGGTAGGTCATAATAATATCATAACCGAGCTTGCCGAGCATCTCACCGGGAGACCTCTCGGTAATGTTCCGACCTGTGGGATCGTTGGTGTGGAATACTCCGGAGCAGATGGGTTTAGCCCTGAAAGTGGCAGAGGCGAATTGTTGTTTTTCGATTTTCCGAAAAATGATATGTTTACAACCAGAAATTATACTCAATTGATTGTTTGACAGGATACAGCAATGGTAGAACAGCTTCCCCGTTGTTTGCAGTGCGTGCATTATTTTATCACCCATGATCCAGGCAGGCCCTACGGCTGTCGGGCTATGGCATTTAAAAGCCAGGTCAGTCCCGGTAGAGTGGTGTTCAAAAACTCCGGTATGATCTGTCAGCTCTACTCCCCGAAAAAGAGAGATCTCAATCCGTCCGGAACGAAGAAACTTGCCTGAGCGATCCCGCGAACTACCCGTCGTCTACCAATGTCCAACGATAATTACAAACAGACCAGCAGGTTGAAAGCAGCGACGGAATCGCTTATCCGGGAAACCTGGTTGACCAGCTGGGAACTGATCCGCATTACCATTCCGGTCGCCATCATAACCAAAATATTGCAGGAATTTGGTTTGATTGGTTATCTGAGCATGTTACTGGAACCGGTGATGAACCTTCTCGGTCTGCCCGGTTCACTTGGGCTGGTCTGGGCGACAGCAATGCTCACTAATATATATGGCGGTATTGCTGTTTTTGCTGTCCTGGCTCCAGGGCTTGCCTTAACCAGTGCCCAGGTAACGGTGCTCTGTTCGGCAATTCTTCTTGCCCATTCCCTGCCGATTGAGCTGAGTGTCAGCAAGCGGGCCGGGGCGAGCCTTATGCCGATAAGTCTTCTTCGCCTGGTCGGTGCGGTGGTCTATGCCTTTATTCTCAACCGGCTTTGCCTTGGCTTTGATCTCTGGCAGGAAAAGGCAAGCCTGCTGTTTAGGGCAACTGCCAAATCGGCCGATCTCTGGCAGTGGGGGTTGGCGTTGCTGCAAAACCAGGGACTGATAGTTCTGATAATATGTTGTATAATCGTCTGTATGCGGATCTTTAAAGTAGTTGGTATCCTTTCTCTCTTTGAAAAGGTCTTGGCGCCGATTCTACCATTTTTCGGGATGAGCCGGCAGGCGGCTCCGATTACCGTTGTTGGTATGATCATGGGTATTGGCTATGGCGGAGCACTGATAATCCGCGAGACCAGTACCGGCAAGATGGCCAGAGAAGAGGTCTTTAATTCCATGGTCCTGCTGGCGCTTTGCCATGGTCTGGTTGAAGATACCTTGCTGATGGCTGCCATTGGTGGAAAAATCGGTGGAATTTTATGGGGCAGGATTGTTTTTGCGCTTATCGTTACTTTTTTATTGGTGCGCCTGCTGCATGCTCTTGCGGCAAGACGACTGAGCTCTTTATCGTAAACCTAATCTCCCTCACTTCTGAATCATTAAATCAAAAGACACAGCTATGAATTTTACAAAATTTGGCCGAAAAATGACCTGTAATGCCGGTATTCTCTCCCTGATGGATGATCTGGGTGAGGCCAGGCTTGCCAATGAAAACATGATTATGATGGGCGGCGGAAACCCCGGTCTGGTTCCGGAGTTTCAGGAGATCATGCGTCAACAGCTTCTGGAAATATGCAGCGACAGTAAAAGCTTTCAGCAGCTGGTCGGCAGTTATGCCCCTCCCCAGGGGGAGAAAAACTTTTGTACCGGCCTGGCGGGCCTACTGAAAAAAGAGCTGGGATGGGATGTTGGCCCGGAAAATATCTGTTTGACCAATGGCAGCCAGACTGCATTTTTTATGCTTTTTAACCTTTTTGCCGGTGTCATGCCGGAAGGTACCGCAGGGGGGGCGAAAAAAAGGATCTGTCTGCCCATGGCCCCTGAATATATTGGCTATGCGGATCTCGGTTTGACGGATGATATGTTTATCTCCACTCGACCCAAAATAGAATTGCTTGATAACGGTTTTTTCAAATATCATATTGATTTTGAAAATCTGCAGATCGATGAAACTATCGGTGCTATCTGTATCTCCAGGCCGACCAACCCCACCGGCAATGTAGTAACTGATGAAGAACTGAGAAAACTCGCTGACCTGGCCGCTTTGCATAATATCCCGTTGATCGTTGACAGCGCTTATGGTCTGCCCTTTCCAGGCATGATATACACCGAGGCCACACCGATCTGGAATGACAACCTCGTCGTTTGTCTGTCGCTTTCTAAACTGGGTCTGCCTGCCGTCAGGACGGGTATTGTGGTAGCCAAAAAAGAAATAGTTCGTGCACTGACCAGCATGAATGCCATCATGTCGCTTACGCCGACTAATTTTGGTGCAGTACTGGCTGAGCGTCTGGTCACCAGTTGTGAAATGACCGCAGTAAGTAAAGAGCTCATGCAGCCTTTCTACCGGAAAAAGATGCACAAGGCTGTGGCTGTGGTTCAGGAAAAATTCGCCGGTATTCCCTGCCGCATCCATATCCCGGAGGGGGCCATGTTTCTCTGGTTATGGTTTGAGAATTTACCCATTACCAGTCTGGAGCTCTACCAGAGGTTGAAAGAACATGGTGTTCTGGTGGTTTCCGGTCATTATTTTTTCCCCGGCCTGAGTGAAAGTTGGCAACATAAAGATGAATGTCTTAGAGTGACCTATTCTCAGGACGATGATGAAGTGCGTCGAGGGTTGGCGATCATAGCCGAAGTAGTCGGGGAGGCATACAGAACAGGTTTTAAAGGTGAGTCGAGTACTAATGGAGTCTAAGCTTATTCTCTCTTAAATTTTGAGTTTTCAGGTTATTAAAACAGGATGATCGGTTATGCGCTGGAGTTATAAAACTGTACATTACGAATTGAAAAAAGAAGGTATTCTGGGCAGTGCTTTTCTTGATGAACCGGAAATAGAATTGTCGTTGAATCAATACGGCAAGGCGGGGTGGGAGCTGGTGTCTGTACTTGAAACGATGGATGGGTTGATTGCGATCTTTAAGCAACCGCTTGATATGGAAACGAGGACTTTCTCTTCCCCGCGTCAACCATCAGAAACAACAAGCCGACCGGCCAGAGTGCTGCCTGAGAGGATGCCGGTTGTAAAACCGACCCCAGCCAAGAGAGTCGAGCTGCCGATACGCAACGATGATGTGGCGGAAGCCATGCTGCTCGATGAGTTTGAAATTGAGGAAGACAATGCGGTAAATGGCGCAGTCAGTCCCGCAAAACCGGTCGATATAGGCTCGATCCGTATAGAGTAGGGGGAATGGCAATGAAAACCGAGATGGTGCCGGTGGTTGATGAAAAGTTGTTCGATTGGATGCGGATGATTCGCAGAACACTCCATCAGAATCCCGAACTCAGCTATCAAGAGCACCGGACTTCGGCACTTATTCAGGAAAAACTGGCGCAGCTGGACATCGACTACCGCAGCGGATGGGGAGGCACCGGAGTGATAGCTACCCTCGGCAGCAATGCAGCGCATGGTGGTCATGTCGGGTTGCGAGCAGATATGGACGCTTTGCCGATACAGGATAAGAAAACAGTCGCCTATGCCTCTAAAATACCTGAAATCATGCACGCCTGCGGCCATGACGGCCATGTGGCGATGCTGCTTGGTGCCGCAGCACTTTTGCGCAAAACTGAGCTGGCCGGTCGCGTCTCACTTATATTTCAACCGGCAGAAGAAAACGGCAACGGAGCTGAAAAGATAATTCAAGAAGGGGCATTACAAGGCATCGATGCGATCTTTGCCGGACATATCGACATTCATTATCCGACCGGCACGATAACGGTTGATGAAGGGGTCATCTGTTCTGCCGCCGACCCTTTTCTGCTCCGCGTGCTTGGACAAAGTGGGCATGCTGCCCGTCCACATGAAGCGCGGGATACCATTGTCGCCGGGGCATATCTGGTCACAGCCCTGCAGACCCTGGTCTCAAGGGAAACCGACCCCAACCAGTCGGCAGTGGTGAGCGTCGGTCGGTTTCAGGCTGGGGAGGCTAATAATGTTATTGCCGAAGAGGCCTGTATAGCAGGCACGATACGGACCAATAATCACGAGGTGCGCCGCCGTATTCTGAGCGGGTTGCAACGGATTTGTGATGGGGTAGCCCTGCAGCACGGGGTCGAGATAATCATCGACTTTGGGGATTGTCTGCCAGTCGTCGCCAATTCGGTGTCGGCAACACAGGTGGCGCGGCGTGCCGCCCGGCTGGTGGTTGGTGAAGAACGAATTCTTTCTCAGGGACGGCCAAGTCTTGGCGGTGAAGATTTTGCTTTTTATCAACAGGTCGTTGATGGATGTCTGGTTCGCTTCGGAGCACTAGGTCCCGTTGAGACTGGTCCGGCCCACAGCAGCAGTTTTGACTTCGATGAAAATGTCCTGCCTGTGGGTGCGGCCTGGCTCGCCTGCACTGCTTTGCAGTGGCTGATCGGCAATGGCGGCTGATACGTCAGTCAGTAAAAGAGATGCCGGCGATTTTCTTTACCGGCATTAACCGAGGTTGAAAAACGTCCCCACCTGATAGACGAAAACCGCCATGCTGAAGGCGAATATGGTGTTGAAAATCATGGAAAATGTCGCCCATTTCCAAGACGACTCCTTGGCAATACAGACCACGGTAACCAGGCAGGGCGCATAAAACATGATGAATATCAGCGCCGCAACGGCCACGACTTTGTTCCAGTTCTTATCCTTTTTCAGGCGCTGACCAAGGGATTCTGACTTTTCTGTATCCACTTGGCCCATCGAATATGCTGTACCGAGGGTTGAGACAATAACTTCCTTAGCCGCAAAGCCACCGATCAGGGCGATGTTGGTTCGCCAGTCAAAACCAGCCAGTTTGGTTACAGGTTCGAGTGAGCTGCCAAATTTCCCGGCAATGGAATTTTTGAGCGTGGCTTTACTCTCCGCATTATTGATAAGATTAATCTTTTCGGAAGCGGCGCCCACGTTGGTATCGTGCAGCACCGCTTGACGCTGCTGTTCGAAAAGAGCAGCTTTGTTTTCGGGCAGCGCCGGGAAAGTCATCAGCGCCCACAACAGAATAGATATGCCCAGAATAACCGTCCCGGCCTTTTTGATATACTGGTACGTTCTTTCCCAGGTATGAATCAACAGGCCGCGCAGTGTCGGAAACCGGTAAGGTGGGAGTTCCATGACAAAAGGAGTGGGGGCGCCTCGCAGGACAGTGGATCGGAGGAATTTGGCAGCGACCAGGGCGACAACCCAGGACAGCAGTGTAAATAAAAACATATACATGGCCTTTTTTTCGCTGAAAAAAGCACCAATCAAAAGAGCCAGGACAGGGAGCTTGGCACCGCAGTTCATAAAGGGGACGGTGAGCAGGGTTGCCATACGTTCCTTTGGCGAACGGAGAGTACGGGTTGCCATTACTCCGGGGACGGCGCAGCCTCCGGCAATACCGCCGGAGACGATAAAGGGCATAACCGAAGAGCCATGCAGGCCGAATATCCGGAAAATCCTGTCCATCATATAGGCGACCCTGGCGAGATATCCGGAATCTTCCAGGATGGCGATACTGAAAAACATAAACATGATAAGCGGCACGAATCCGAGAACCCCGCCGACTCCGTCGATGACTCCGGAAATAATCATCGATTTGAGCAGGCCATCGGGAAGCGTGTTCTCAACCTGATCACCCAGCCAGCTGAAACCATTTCCCAGCCACGTGACGGGGATGTCGCTCCAGCTGAAGGTAAACTGGTAGACAGCAAAGAGGATCAGCAGCATAAAGACCGGGCCAACAAGTCGGTTGGTGAGTACTTTATCGATTTTGTCTGAAGTGTAGAGACGATCGGTGTCAAATTTATGGCTGACTACCCCCTGTCGCAATATCGATTTTATATAGCCGTAGCGATGGTCGGCAATAATAGCCTCGGGAAATACGTCCAGGGTCTTCTGGGTGTGGGCTGAGGCTTTATTGACTAGCTCTTCCAGTACCTGGGCGGTGACAGGGTCGTTCTTTCTTCCTTTAGCAACGATCTGGTCATCATTTTCCAGATACTTGATGGCCGTGTATCTGGCCGGGTAGGTATCAATAAGCAGAGAGGTCTCGGTAATTTTTGCTACGAGTTCGGCCAGGGTGGTGTCGAGATCTTTTCCGTAAGAAATATCCCGCGGATGCCAGTGTGTTTCTTCTGTAGCTAAATGCACGCAGGCGTCGAGAAGTTCCTTTTTACCCAAACCTGATCGGGCGATGATTGGGATGACCGGCACCTGCAGCAGATTTGCAAGCATATCTGCTTTAATTTCAATACCCCGGTCTTTGGCCACATCCATCATATTCAGGGCTATCACCAAAGGAACGCCCAGTTCGAGCAGCTGGCAGCTCAGATAAAGGTTTCGTTCGAGATTAGATGCATCGATAATGTTGATAACCACCTGAGGACGTTCATTGACAAGATAATCACGGGTCACCAGTTCTTCAGCTGAATAGGCTGTCATCGAATAGGTCCCGGGAAGATCCGTCAGAGTTATCTTCCGGTTCTGGTGGGTAAGGTTCCCTTCTTTATGATCGACGGTAATACCGGGATAGTTGCCAACATGTTGTCTGGCGCCGGTCAGCTGATTGAAAAGGGTGGTTTTTCCGGCGTTGGGATTGCCCGCTAGGGCCATTAATAGCTGCATTGGCTGGTTATCTAGTTTCTTCGGGTTTTTTTCGACTGCTGCAGGATGAATCAGTACAGCAAGTGCAGCTTTGACCGCAGGAAATGTTGCCGTCCTTGCTGGTGGCAACCTTCCATTGGCGATAGAATCTTCGACCCGTGAAAAAGGCACAGATTGCGATAATCGTCCAGATAATAATTGTTTCGAGCATGATATCTTTTAGTGACTTAGAAATAATTTTCTTGTTCTTTTTACCAGAAAATTATTTCGTGAAGGAACTTATCCCGCAAAGCTTTTGGGCGGGATTGGTGCGTTAGTTTTTACTTGTTAATTTTTTGAAAGAAACAATCTGTACTCAAAGTACTTACACCCCTCAAGGGGGTACTGAACAGAGTCCCGCAATGCTTTTGGGAGGGATTAGTCAGTCCTAACTCGCCGGGCAAAAAAAAAGCCCGAACAACACAGAGCTTGTAAACCGTTTATAATGGATATCGTTACAGACTTGTCACCATGATGTTATCGGAAACCTCAGGGCCAAGACTGATGGTACCGCCGTTGATCTTAAGCAGGCACTGACTGCCTGTCTCGGAACATATGACATCGGCTTCGACTCCAGGATATAGTCCCATGGCAGCCATGCGGGCACAAATTTTTCTGTCGCCGGTAACTTTGCATACTTTGATACGACCGGTTCTTGCTCGTGTCGAAAGTGGTGCAATCAGATTAGCACATCGCTCCCGGCCGAAGCAGTTCCTGATCTTATCGGCAAAGCAGCAACCACCATTTTTCCGTTTTCTACCAGGCATTGTTTTCTCCAGTAATTGTCACCATTAGTGTCACCTTTAGGTACACCAAACAATAACCGAGGTCAACATGTTTTTCAAGGGGGTGCAATATTTTTAGGGATGTCTAAGAGCAGTTTTGTTCACGACCGGTCACTCATCGGGTTCTGTCTCTACCATGATATAATCGGCTTCATTATTGCGCAGGGTGAGGGTGCCGCCCATGACTCGAAGTGCTACCGGATCGTTGAGCGGGGCTCTGCCCTGAATAGTGATTTCGGTCCCGGGAACCAAACCCATCTCCCGTATTCGACGTCCCAGTTCTCCGCCGACCTTGACCGATTTGATAACACCGGATTGATGTTTGGCCATCCGGCGTAAATTGATGAGTGCCATTTTCTGCTCCCTTTATTATGAGCAATAAACATTTCAGTACCTTGAGACAGATTGTCCTTTTTTAAAAACAATCTGTCTCAAGGTACTTATACCCGACAAGTGAGTACTGAACTGAGCACCCGTCAAGCGAGTATTAAAAAGAATCCCTCAGGGTCACCGTTCTATTCAAAACCGGTTTGCCGGGAATCGATTCGACGGGATCGGCACAAAAATAGCCCTGCCGTTCGAACTGTACCGTTTCTCCCGGTGGCAATGCTGCCAGGCTTGGTTCGGCTATGGCAACGGAGATAACGACTTTAGACATTGCATTGAGGTGGTCCAGGAAATCGACATCCTTGTCAGCTTCGGGATCTTCAACGCTGAACAGTCTGTCGTAGAGACGAACCGTTACCGGCAGTCCTTTTTCGGCACAAACCCAGTGAATTGTGCCCTTCACCTTCCTGCCGTCGGGGGCGGAACCACCTTTGGTTTCCGGGTCGTAGGTACAGTGGATTTCAGTGATCCTGCCTGTGGTTTCGTCTTTGGTGTGTGAGACATACTGAATAAGATACCCGTATCGCAGACGCACCTCCCGGCCCGGTCCTAATCGGTGGTATTTCCTGGATGGGTTCTCCATAAAATCGTCGTGCTCAATATAAAGCTCTTTGGTAAAAGGAATAGTGCGTTCGCCCATTGCCGGATCCTGAGGATGGTTCATGCCGACCATCTCTTCAACCAGATCGTCCGGGTAATTGTCGAGTATTACTTTCACCGGGTCCAGAACACACATCCGGCGCTCTGCCCGAAGATTGAGATCGGATCGAATTTCGTTCTCCAGCACCCCCATATCAATTCGGCTTTCGCTCTTGCCTATTCCAATGGTTTTGCAGAAGTTGCGGATAGAGGCGGGTGTATACCCTCGTCGGCGCAATCCTGAAATGGTCAGCATGCGCGGATCGTCCCATCCGTCGACATACCCGCCTTCCACCATTTTTAACAGCTTACGTTTGCTCATAACTGTGTAGGTCAGGTTGAGTCGGGCAAACTCGATCTGTCGCGGATGACAGGGGGTGCGCAGGGTGTCAAGAACCCAGTCGTAGAGTGGGCGGTGATCTTGAAACTCCAAGGTGCAGAGGGAATGGGTGATACCTTCGAGCATATCGGAAAGGCAATGTGTGTAGTCGTACATCGGGTAAATCTTCCAGGTGTCTCCGGTCCGGTGATGATGTGCTTTCAGAACCCTGTAGATCACCGGGTCGCGCATGTTCAGGTTGGGGGAGGCCATATCGATTTTTGCCCGAAGTACATGCGTTCCTTCGCTGAACTCGCCGTTTTTCATCTGCGTGAAGAGCTGGAGGTTTTCTTCTGCCGACCTGTTGCGATAAGGGCTCTCTTTGCCAGGTTCGGTCAGGGTGCCCCGATATTCGCGTATTTCATCCGGCAGCAGTTCGCATACATAGGCTTTGCCCTGCTTGATCAACTCGACCGCAAAGTCATACAGTTGCGGAAAATAATCCGAAGCATAGAGCACCTTTTGCCCCCAGTGAAATCCGAGCCACCGCACATCTTTTTCAATGGACTGGACGTAAGCGACATTCTCTTTGCTGGGATTAGTGTCATCAAAGCGCAGGTTGCAGATGCCTTTAAATTCCTCGGCGATGCCGAAATTCAGGCAGATCGATTTTGCATGACCGATGTGCAGGAATCCGTTTGGCTCCGGCGGAAATCTGGTCACGATCTTCTGGTGTTTGCCGTTCTGCAGGTCGTCGGCGATGATCTGGCGGATGAAGTCTGATGGTTTTTTTCCTGAATCTTCTAGTATTTCCATAACGAATAACTTGTATGTTAGAGACTTAGAAATAATTTTCTGGTGCTTGTTGCAAGAAGATTATTTCGTGAAGGAACTTACCCCGAAAAGCTTTTTGGCGGGGTAAGATAATTATTCTGACCCGAAGAGTTTCCCGACACTGCGGAGTCTGTGGACGATCTTTTCCCGGCCGATTGTTATTACTATTTCAAACATTGAAGGTCCGGCGAGCTGGCCGGTGACTACAGTACGCATCGCATTGATGATGATGCCCGGTTTAATTGCCAGTTCATCCGCCAGCTCTCTGGCAACCCGTTCTGTCTCGGCAAGTGTAAACTCGGCAAGTTTTTCGTATCTGTCGGCAAGCTGGGGCAGCCATTGCTGTAACTCTTCGTATTTCAATACATTTTTGGCAAGGGGTTTTGTGTCGACCACGAAATCATCGGCAAAATAAGCCCTTCCCAGTGAGGTGAAATCTTTAAGAGTATGGAAACGATCCCGTATAAGATCAAGAGTGCTCAGATACCATTCTTTCTGATCTGTTTCATAGGCATCATTCCAGAGACCCGCCGATTCAAGCTCTTTTTTGACCATTTTGCCAAGCTCGCCGATATCCATGGTTCGTAAATAATGCTCATTGATAAAAATAGCTTTCGGGTCCGTAAAAAACTTTGGATCGTTTTTCTGAAAGTTAAATATCGCACTCGATTTATTGATACGTTCGAGGGAAAATTCCCGGATAAGTTCCTCTTTTGAGTAAAACTCCTGGTCGTTGCCGGCGGACCAGCCGAGAAGGGCAAGGAAATTGTTGAAAGCCCAGGGAAGAAAACCGCAGTCACGGTAGAATTGCACGGCGACTATTTCGCCATGACTGCGTTTGGATATTTTCGCCTTTTTGGTATCAAGAGTGAGCGGCATATGCGCAAAGACGGGCAGCGGTGACTGCAGTGCTTCGTAGAGGAGGATCTGCTTGAGGGTGTTGGTCATATGATCCTGACCACGGATAATATGGGTTATCCGGTCACGGATATCATCGACAACATTACAGAGGAGATAGAGTGGTTTGCCGTTGGAACGGACGATGACAAAATCATCTATTTCCGAGTAGTTAGTTTCAATTCGGCCAAGAATTTTGTCATCGTAGCCAAGGGTGCCCGATCGCTCAGGAATCTTGAAACGGATAACAAATGGAAGCCCCGCGGCCTCTTTCTCGGCGACCTCTTCGGCGGAGAGACTCCGGCAGGTGCGGTCGTACCCCAGCGGTTTTTTGGCGGCCAGCGCAGCTTCACGCTTTGCATCAAGCGCTTCTTTGGTGCAAAAACATTTATAGGCGGCCCCCTGAGCCAGCAGTTTCTCCGCGGCGGCAATGTGCTCAGCTTCAAAATCCGTCTGAAAATATGGTCCTTCATCAAAATCGATTCCCAGCCATTCGAGCCCTTCAATAATCCCCTGAATGGATTCCAGGCTTGATCGGCCGGTATCGGTGTCTTCAATACGAAGAATGAGCTTCCCCCCGGTTTGTCGAGCGTAGAGCCAATTATAGAGTGCCGTTCTGGCTCCTCCGATATGCAGATATCCGGTGGGGCTCGGCGGAAAACGTAATCGTGTTTCTGTCATAAAATAAATCCTTCACACAGCTCATTGAGCCATTAGTAATAAAATAAGGTGGTGTCGGCTGAAGTGTTTTGGTGGGGTGCAAGTGGATCCCATCAACAAGAGCATCTGGCTGTTATATATCTTTTTCCACTCCAATGTTCAACATTATTACGGATACGCGATCTATGTTCTGTCAACAAGCTGCAGTTTCGAGTCAATTTTTTTTGGTCATAGATAGCCACGGTTTTTTTGTTGTTCTCGGCAGACTAACTATGTATAGTTTTTCGTTCGTTGCTGAAACGTTGTTACCTGCTGATTTTTTCTGGTTCCACACATGCGATCGATGTTACTCATTGCGTAAGATAGATAACGGTGCTTTTCCTGTCACTGGATGGGGAAAGTCGAGACGGGTTCTTGCAGAGGAAATAAAGAAAATGAAAGTACTGATCAGTGACAACCTGTCCCAGGTTGGCGTAGATGTTCTGCGCAAGGCGGGTCTTGAGGTAGATGTCAATACCGGGCTTGCCCCGGAAGAATTGAAGAAAATAATTGGCGAGTACGACGGCTTGGTTATACGCAGTGCCACTAAAGTTACCGCAGACATTCTGGAAATGGCCCATAAACTGAGAGTTGTCGGTCGTGCCGGCATCGGCCTTGACAATGTCGATATCCCTGCGGCCAGCCAGAAGGGAATCGTGGTCATGAACGCTCCGGACGGCAACGCAACGACCGCCGCAGAACATGCGATCTCGATGATGATGGCGCTGTCGAGGAATATTCCCCAGGCGTGTATGTCCATGAAACAAGGAAAATGGGAGAAAAAGAAATTCATGGGCCGGGAGGTCACCGGCAAAACCTTTGGCGTTATCGGGATCGGCAGGATCGGCGGGATTGCCGCCAACAGGGCGCAAGGGCTGAAAATGAAGACCATTGCCTACGATCCGCATATGCCGAAAGAGATGGCGGAGAAAATTGGCGTCGAGTTGGTCAGCCTGGAAGAGCTGGCAAAAAGATCAGATTATATTTCCGTGCATGTCCCGATGACCAAGGAGACGAAAAATATTGTGTCCACCGCGTTTTTCGAAAACATGAAAAACGATGCCATGTTTATAGATTGTGCCAGAGGCGGCGTCTGTGATGAGGCCGCCCTCTATGAGGCCCTGGTAAATAATAAAATTGCCGGGGCAGCTCTTGATGTTTTCAGTAAAGAACCTACCAGTCTTGAAAATTGTCCTCTGCTTGGTTTGAATAATTTTGTCTGTACGCCGCATCTTGGCGCTTCGACCAACGAAGCACAGGAGAGCGTTGCGCTGATCATTGCCGAACAAATGGCCGACTATCTCCTTAAGGGTTCGGTGACGAATGCCGTCAACGTACCCTCGGTTAGTGACGATGTCTTGGCCCAGGTGGGACCCTATCTGAAGCTTGGTGAAATGCTCGGCTGCATGCATATGCAGATAGCCCAGGGAGGAGTGGCGGAGGTCAACATAGAATATAGTGGAGAACTGGCTGAATTGAATACCAGCCCGATAACTGTGGCCTTCTTAAAAGGACTGTTTACTCCTATCTTGAAAGATGCGGTCAATTTCGTTAATGCGCCGATAATCGCCAAAGAAAGGGGAATTCGTATTATTGAATCGAGAAGCGATAAAGCCGACGATTTTGTCAACACCCTGGCGATAAAGGTGACAACCAGTGAAGGGGATAATACGCTGGTTGGTACTGTCTTTGGCCGCAATGAACCCCGCCTGGTCCGTTTGAATAGGTTTCGTCTTGAAGCCCTGCCGTCGGGGCCGATGCTGCTGGTCTTCAATAACGATGTACCTGGAGTCATTGGGGCCTTGGGGACTACCCTTGGCCGCTCCGGTGTCAACATTTCCAGGATGACCGTCGGCCGGGAAGAGGAAAGTAATCAAAATATTATTCTCCTCAGTACTAATGAGCTGGTATCAAAAGAATTGCTTGCCAAGGTTGAGGACCTGCAAGATATAACCAAAGCGCAGGTGCTGGATCTGACAAACCTGTAAGGAATGGAACAAGAGTGAGGGAGAGTGTCTATGGTTGAAAATGTGAGTAAAAAAGAAGATGCCTGTGGATGTGCCGAGGGTAAAGTTCCTGACAAACAAGGCCGGTGTGTTATGCCGGAGGTAACGTTTGCAGCTTTGGTAATGTCGCTGAATACCTCTGCGCTGTATCATCTGGGTGAGATTGCCGACCCGTCGACTGGAAAAAGAATAGTCGATCTCGATTTGGCCAAACATGCGATTGATACCCTGGCCTTGATTCAGAGCAAGACGAAAGGAAATCTGTCAAAGGATGAAGATGAGCTGTTAAAAAACATCCTTTACGATATTAAAATCCGTTTTGTAAAAGTGGTCAAGAAGTAACACACTTATCAAGCGATCCGTAAAAATGGTCCAGTCTAATACGCGAATATCTGTCCAGGCGCCGGCAAAATTAAACCTGTTGCTCAAGGTCTTGGGCAGGCGTACAGATGGGTATCATGACCTGGAAACCTGGATGCAGAAGATCGACCTTTATGACCAGATTGAGTTGGAACTGCATCCAGGCAATACCGTTGAGTTTTTTTCCGATGATGCGTCCATCCCAGCTGATGCGACTAATCTTGCAGTCCGGGCAGCTGTCGCTTTTTTGCAGGCGAGTAAAAAGAGCAAAGGATATGGTGTGCAGATACGTCTGCAGAAAAATATCCCGGTTGCGGCAGGACTCGGTGGCGGGAGCAGCGATGCAGGGGCGGTGCTGCGAGGTCTGAATACTTTTTTTGACCGGGAGTTTTCAGAAAAACAACTTAGAGAGTTGGCTCGACCTCTGGGGGCTGATGTGCCTTTTTTTGCTGTTGACCATGATGCCGTTTTTGCAACCGGCATCGGCGATATAATGTCTCCGGTCGAATCTCTTGGTAATTGCTCGTTTTTGGTGGTGAATCCGGATTTTTTTGTTTCCACCGCCTGGGTCTTTCAAAATTTAACATTGACAAGCCTGTCGAAAACCTCTAAATTGTCATGCTTTCAAAAGTACAAGGCAGTGCCACTCTCTTTGCAGGAGATGCATAATGACCTGGAACAGGTTACTATTGCAAAACATCCGGAAATTGAGCGGATGAAGAGATCGCTGCTGGCAGTTGGTGCATCACAGGTTTTGATGTCCGGGAGTGGGCCGACTGTTTTTGGAGTTTTTCCAGATACAGAAAAACCGTTCGGTTCAGATTTACAACGTATTGTTGGTGCATTCCGTCAGGAATACGGAGACAAGGTTTTTTTATCTAGAGCGTGTACTGGGGCGTCGCCAAGCGGTAAGGCACCGGGTTTTGATCCCGGCATTCGTAGGTTCGAATCCTGCCGCCCCAGCCATCAATAATACGTTTTCAGACTATTAAGAGTACATCAAAAAGCGATGCGAGATTTAAAAATATTTTCAGGTAATGCTCACAAAATAATGGCTGAGGAGATTGCCTCTAGTCTTAAAATACCCCTGAGCAAAGCTGATGTTAGAAAATTCAGCGATGGGGAAATTTTTGTTGAAATAAAAGAAAATGTTCGGGGAACGGATGTTTTTGTCGTTCAGCCAACCTGCACGCCAGTAAATGATAACCTGATGGAACTGGTGATTATGGTAGATGCGCTGCGAAGAGCGTCTGCTCGAAGAATTACCGCTGTGCTGCCATATTACGGGTATGCCAGGCAGGACAGGAAAAATGCACCCCGAGTGCCGATTACCGCGAAAGTTGTGGCGGAAATGTTAATGGTCGTGGGCGTGCGCAGGGTCCTTTGTATGGATCTTCACGCGGGTCAGATTGGCGGATTTTTTAATATTCCAGTGGATCATCTCTATGCCGCACCTGTCGTTTTGAAGTATATCCAGCAAACCTTTGACGACAATGTTATCATGGTTTCTCCTGACGCGGGTGGTGTTGAGCGAACCCGTGCATTTGCGAAAAGACTGAACTCCGGACTCGCTATCATTGATAAACGCCGGGATAAACCGAATGAGTGTGAAGCAATGCATGTTATCGGCGATGTCAAAGGCAAAACGGCTATCCTGATGGATGACATGGTCGATACGGCCGGTACTTTATGTGCCGGTGCCAAAACGTTACTGGAAAACGGTGCCAAAGAAGTGCATGCCTGCTGCTCACATCCGGTTCTTTCCGGTCCGGCCATTGAGCGGTTATGTAATTCTGAATTAAAATCTCTTGTCGTTACCAATTCCATACCGTTGCGCGGAGATGCATTGGCGTGTGACAAGATAAAAGTTCTCTCTGTCTCATCGCTGCTTGCCGACGCGATAAGCAGAATACACAATGAAGATTCTGTCAGTTCACTTTTTGTGTAACTGACTTTTTGTATCTTACAATAGTTCAAAATTAGTTAAAATTTATCATATTCTGCTCAGTCGCCGTCAAACAGTAGTCGCGACTGTTTAGCAAAGGAGGAAAAATGCTTCAGGTCGAAATATCCGCTTCTGTTAGAAATACTTCAGGTAAGGGGCCCATGCGGCAGCTGCGTATGAAGGGAATGACTCCTGCTGTAGTATACGGTGGGGGTGCTGAGGC
>JBBRDD010000107.1:0-16165 GCA_038204235.1 Desulfobulbales bacterium | reverse complement strand
TTTTCATCTAGCGCAGTGAGTATAAACGTTATTCCTTTAATTATTGAGTTCCTTACTCCTAGAAGTCTGTCACTCTTTTTCGTAGGGATTTGACACGTAGTAAAAAGAGTCCCAGCATATTTCCCGTTTACCGGGGTTAGTTTTCTTTCAAACATGCATACATCTCTTCCTTTCAATATAGTTCTGGTGGAACCTGAAATCCCCCCGAATACCGGATCCATTGCCAGGCTGTGCGGCGCAACCAATTCAGTGCTGCATCTGGTGCATCCCCTTGGTTTTTCAACCGACGATAAACACCTTAAACGGGCCGGGCTTGATTATTGGCATCATGTCAATATTCAATATTGGGATGATTTTGATACATTTCTTGCGGCTCAAAATGAACTCGAACTCTTTTTCTTTACCACCAAGGTGACTACAGTATACAGTTCTGCCCAGTTTAAACCGGGGTGTTTTATGATTTTTGGCAAGGAGACGAAAGGCTTACCCGAAGACATACTGCGCTTGTATCAGGACAGATGCTATACTTTGCCGATGCAAAACCCTCATATCCGAAGTTTGAATCTTGCCATGACTGCCGGGATAGTCTTATATGAAGCGATCCGGCAATGTGCAAATGAATAACACCGGTAAACGGTATAGTAAGCCGGTATAAGTGCCTTGATGATAATTTTAAGCTTCCAGTTTCATTTAACTGACCGAATATATAATTTTTATGACAATCTTTTGGGATAAGTCACTAATACGCGTTGCTGACTGAGATGCATTATACAATAGATCTTCTAGATATCGTCTAATTTTAAAACCAACCACAGGAGAAATGAGCAATGGCTGATCGTGTATTTAATTTTAGTCCCGGACCTGCAACCCTTCCCTATGAAGTTCTCGAAAAAGCAGGCCGGGATGTCGTTAATTTTCAGGAAACTGGTATTGGCCTTATTGAAATCAGTCACCGTTCAAAAGAATTTATGGCCGTGGCAGATGACGCTGAGAAAAATCTGCGCGAACTGATGCAAATCCCCGACAACTACAAGGTTTTGTTTTTACAGGGCGGCGCTTCAAGCCAGTTTTTTATGGTTCCTATGAATTTATTGGGCAAGGGAAAACAAGCGACCTACCTCAATACCGGTACCTGGGCCAAGAAAGCTATTAAAGAAGCCCAGCTGTTTGGCGAGGTCGAAGTCGCCTATTCCAGTGAAAAAGCCAATTATAATAGAGTGCCAAAGCAGGGTGAATATACAGTCGCCGATGATTCCGAGTATCTCTATTACGTCTCCAATAATACCATTTACGGCACAGAATTTTCTGAATTGCCGCAAACCGACAAAATGCTCATCAGCGACATGAGCTCGGATATCCTGTCTCGACCGATCGATGTGTCCAAGTTCGGCCTCATTTTTGCCGGCGCCCAGAAGAACCTCGGCCCAGCAGGGGTGACTATAGTTATTATTCGCGACGATCTCCTCGACAGGACACCGGCCAATACCCCAACCATGTTGAGCTATAAAACACATGCCGATAAAGGGTCGATGTTTAACACCCCGCCCTGCTTTGCGGTATATGTTGTCGGTGAGGTGTTAAAGTGGTTGAAAAAAATGGGCGGCGTTGCGGCAATGGAAAAAATAAACAGAGAGAAAGCGGCTCTTCTTTATGGGGCAATAGACAGCAGCGACTATTACCGTGGCCATGCCGAAAAAGATTCCCGCTCCCTGATGAATGTTACTTTTAATCTTGCCACCCCGGAGCTTGAGGCAAAATTTATTGCCGAAGCTGCAGCAATCGGTCTCAACGGCCTGAAGGGACATCGGTCAATCGGCGGCTGCCGCGCCTCCATCTACAATGCTTTTCCTGTTGAAGGAGTTGTCAAGCTGGTTGAATTTATGAAGGATTTTGCTGCGAAAAACCCGGTATCCTGATCCGATAACCGATGAAGTATCCATGAATTACGCAGGAAATATCATCCGACCGCCCAGCGAGGCGAACTCAATCATCCTCCAGGTGACGGTCGGATGCTCCTATAATAAATGCACCTTCTGTGGTGTCTACAAAGATACGCCTTTTGAACTGAAGCCACCAGAGACGCTCAACGCCGACCTCCAGTTCGCTCAAAAATATTGCCGCAGGCAAAAACGGGTTTTCCTGGCCGACGGTGACGTGCTTATTTTGTCACAGAAAAGGCTTATCGAGATTATTGGTAAAATTCGTCAACAACTTCCGTGGATTACCAGGATATCCCTGTACGGCAATGCACGGGCTGTACGAAATAAAAGTGCCGAACAGCTGGCAACATTAAAATCAATGGGGCTTGACCGAGTATATATGGGATTGGAGAGTGGCTGCGATGCAGTTTTACACTCGGTCAGAAAAGGTGAGACCGGCAAATCCATGACGGAAGCTGGTAGAAAAATAACAGCAGCCGGACTTTTTCTGTCGGTTACTATCCTTCTCGGTCTCGGCGGCACCGCATTATCAGTGCAGCATGCCATCGATACCGCTGAAGTATTAAATAAAATGGCGCCGCATCAGATTGCCGCACTTACGCTGATGCCGCTTGAAAACACCAAACTTGGCAAAGAGGTGGCAGCAGGGACTTTTACCCTGCCCTCCCCTTCCAAAATTTTACAGGAACTCCAATTGCTTATTTCACACTTAGAAAACGTCAAATGCCAATTCCACGCCAATCATGCATCGAGTTATCTGCCGCTTGCGGGTCGATTGCCACGTGATAAAGATGCTTTTCTTACGTCCATTGCAATGGCTTTGAACGGTACCACACCTCTTGTCCCGGAGCACAGGAGGGCGCTATGAATCATTTGGAAAAAAAACCAGACCTGAAAAATTTCACTCAGGAAGGTTTAATCAAGTATGTTGAGAGCCTTGGCCAATCGACTTTTCGTGGCAAGCAAATTATGGGGTGGCTGTATCGACCAGGAATTACTGAATTTGCGCAGATGACTGATTTAGCTAAGGTATTTCAGAAATTGCTTGAGGACAACGCCTGTATTTCAAGATTTTCAGATCCGATTATTGAAAAGGCCAGCGATGGTTGCGTTAAATTTGGTTTTCGACTCGATGATGGCCATATAATTGAATCGGTTTTCATCCCTGAACCGGAGAGAAATACGCTCTGTATTTCCTCCCAGGTTGGTTGCGCCATGGGGTGCACGTTCTGCCTCACGGGAACCATGGGTTTTATAAGAAACCTGACACCTGCAGAAATCGTCAATCAGGTTTGCAGTGTCCGTGATTATCTGCTCACCCAGCCCAAAGAGAGTCTGATAGGCCCCGACCGGGTAACCAATGTGGTGTATATGGGCATGGGTGAACCACTCAACAATCTGGAAAATGTGCTTGCCTCCCTGTCCATTCTCATGGAACAGAAGGGGTTGGATGTCTCCGCCAGGAGAATAACCGTCTCCACATGCGGAATAGTACCGAAAATCAGAGAGTTCGGCGAAAGGTCTCCAGTAAATCTAGCTATCTCGCTGCACGCCGTAAACGATGCAGTGCGAAGCCAGCTCATGCCCGTCAATAACCGTTACCGGGTGGAAGAGCTGCTCGCTGCCTGCCGTGATTTTCCCATGCCGAAAAGAAAACGAATCATGTTTGAATATATTCTTCTTCAAGGTATCAATGATGCCGACAAAGACGCCTACGAATTAGCCCGGAAACTCAATGGAATCCCCTGCAAAATAAACCTGATCCCCTATAACGAATCTCCGGTACTTCCCTTTAAAAGCCCAACGAGGGAGCGGCTGGTCAGATTTCAAAACATTCTCATCAATGCCCATTACACAGTATTTATCAGAAACAGCCGTGGCACGGATATCTCCGCCGCTTGTGGTCAACTTGCGACAGGTGAACATTGACCTGGTGGTATTTTCCTGTTTTTTTTACCGTTGTCGCCAGTCGGTCAATCCATATTTATTTAAAATGTGCTGCAATTTCCCGTTCGCCCTCAGTGCCGCAATGCCATCGGATAAGATTTTTGCATAGACTGCCGAGTTGGCTCTATTTGGTGAAAAGGCAATATAACAAAATGATGGTTCATTGCCATAACCGGCACATTCAATTTCATCTGCAAAGCCTAAACGTTTCGCCTCCCACAGAATTGCGGCCTCTGTATCAACAATAACATCAATCCTGTTTAACAGGAGTCTTTGCAGACTTCTCTGTAAAGGAACCTCCCCGGTAAGAATTTGTACTTTATCAATATTATTGCTGTTTTCTTTAATGTATTTGTTGAGCCACCGCCGATAATCATAGCCAGCAATTACCCCCAAGGTAATCTGTTGAATTGACTCAATACCTTCAAATTTCCAACTATTTCCTTTTTTCACATAAAAAGCTAATTTGTTGCGAGCCAATTCTTCTTCAGGAAAAACAAAGCCTACGGCATCAGTTTTTGATGCACCGATTGCAGCGGTATAAATTCCCTGCTCGGTTCCGGCAATAGCCCGTTTCCATGGCATTGTGACATACTTCACCTCAATTCCTCTGGCCTCAAAGATGACTCGTGCGATATCCACCATATAGCCTTCATACTGGCTGTTTGCCTTGCCATTGAAAGGAGGCCATTCATCAGCCACAATCGTAATGGTTTCAGCATTACAAGGTGTTACGAGTACGATCATAAAACAAAGAATAATAAAATATTTCATGCAATCTGCTTATTTGAAAATACGAATCGTGCTAGTTGTCGATGGAATTACCGCGCGACCATAGTGGCCGGAAATCTGCTGAAATAATCCAATCCTTTACCAGCAGGAATAGCTGGTGATTTTAATGTCTGCTCTTTGCAGTTTAACTCTTTTGCCGCATATATGAAATCAGGTTCATAGGTATATCCTGTATTTCTGGCCTTCTCGTGCCACTAAAGCAATTGCCCCTCAAGACAATAAAAAAATCTCGAGGGGCATTGCCAAGATTACCCTGAAGGGAGTTACTTAACATAATCCCGGTTTATTTTCCATTTACCAGGCTTGATTTACATTATTTTGCCACCAAAATCGTGTCGCATTTGTTTCTTGTTCAATTTACCGACACTGGTTTTGGCTATCTGTTCCACCAGGTTGATCGTTTCCGGCATGGCGTATTTAGGCAGGATACCTTGATCGATGGCAACCTGGACTGCAGCTCTGATATCATCTTCCGTCAGCGGTTTTTCCGTTACTTCTTTCGGCACTACAAGGGCCATCGGCCTCTCTCCCCATTTACGGTCTTTTATGCCGATCACCGCCACCTCGCTGACCCCTGGATGCTGGCTGATTATATCTTCGAGTTCCAGCGAGGAAATCCACTCCCCACCAGTCTTGATCACGTCCTTTAACCGATCGGTGATCTGCAGATAGCCGTCCTGGTCGATGTATCCGATATCGCCTGTGTGCAGCCAGCCCCCTTCCCAAAGCTCCCTGCTCTTCTCTTCATCTTTAAAATAGCCCTGAGTCAGCCATGGGGATCGAACCACCACCTCGCCAGTCGATTTTCCGTCATGGAGGACCGGTTGCCCATCTGGATCAATCAGTCTAAGTTCAACATTGCTGATAGGCAGTCCTGTCCGGCAACGGATTGTTATCTGTTCGTCCTCCGACCACTGCAGCATATGCGGTTTGAAGTTCGCGAGGGTGAGGATTGGACAGGTTTCCGACATCCCGTACCCGGTAAAAACATTGATGCCATGCCCCAAGGCCTGTTTGCATAAACCTTTTGACAGTGCGGAACCACCGATAATGACCTTCCAACCGGTCAGGTCACTGCCGGCTGCTGCCGGATGGGAAAGCAGCATATGGAGAATCGTTGGGACGCAATGGGAAAAAGTTACTTTATATTCAGAGACAAATTCCAGCAAGGAGGCGGGATCATATTTTCCCGGATAGATCTGTTTTGCACCAATAAGAGTCATGAGGTACGGCATTCCCCAAGCGTGGACATGAAACATTGGAGTAATTGGCATATAGACATCCTCAGAGCTCAGCCGAGACCGGGATTCGAAACTGGAGACAGCAGAGAGTACCCCATAGGTGTGCAGCACCAGCTGTCGATGACTAAAGAACACGCCTTTGGGCAAACCGGTTGTGCCAGTGGTATAAAATGTTGTGGCAATTGTGTTTTCATCAAAATTCTGAAAATCGTATGATTCCGGTTGAATCTGCAACATAGCCTCATACTCCTCATCAATAACCAGGCTGGTTGCAGGTTTTTCACCAGAATCTGACAGAAGGACGATTTTCTTCACAGACAGCAGTTTATCCTTGATGGCCTCAAGCATCGGCACGAATTCACTATTGACCAGCAGGATATCGTCTTCAGCGTGGTTGATGGTATAGAGCAGTTGTTCGCTCGACAGCCGGACATTGACCGTATGCAGAACCGCACCGATCATCGGCACGGCAAAATAGCACTCAAGGTAACGGTGCGAATCCCAGTCCATTACCGCCACCGTATCTCCGCCTTTAACGCCGAGACCATCGAGGGCGTGGGCAAGTTGCGCAACCCTCCTGCCAAACTGGCTGTAGGTAAATTCCCGCTGATCCCGGTAAATGATTTTCTGATCAGGATGATTGCTTAATGGAGTAGCAAGTAGATTTTTTATAAGCAGTGGATAGGAATAGGCCTCGGGGGTCGGATCGATGAGTTTCGTCTTCATAGGTGCTCCTTTGGGTTGAAGATTTATAGGCGAACAAAACATAGACCACAGAATGGGAAGCAAACCATGTGCCACAACTTATTTAGTTTGTTATACCCCTTAATTATAGAGATTAAATTTTTTATATTATTAAAGTAATATTCCTTGAAGTGAGTAAAAAAAACTCACTTCGTTACTAGAGAACTGATATCGTACTGTTATGTTTCAATAATTACAACATACATACCTTTTTCAGAATATGACTCAAAGTGAGTAAAAAAAACTCACCCTATCTGTCTTCCAGCTCGTATTGCTGCATCTTCAAATAAAGAGTTTTGCGTTGAATGCCAAGTCGCCGCGCAACCCGAGTTCGATTCCAGCGGCAAGCCTGGAGATGCTCGAGAATAAGTGCTCGTTCGAACTGTTTTGTCGATTCGCGCAGGGGCAAGGCTGTAGCATCAGTGAATCCTCCTGGCAAGAGGCTGTTGGCCGTGGGACTGTTTTCTTCACCGGCAAATTCAAGAATTTTCAGATTAACATACCGCTGGATAGTGTTTTCAAGTTCTCTGACGTTGCCCGGCCAATGATGGCGGACAAGTCTGTCAATATCACGTCCTTGCAGAGGCTGAATCGATCCCGTTTCAGTGGTATATTTATTCAGAAAATGTTCAACCAACAGTGGAATATCCTCCTGACGCTCGCGCAACGGCGGCAGGGAAATCGGGATGATATGAATTCGATAAAAAAAATCTTCTCTCATCCTGCCCTTATCAAGCAGGTTACGAACGTTGCGATTTGTGGCCGTAATGATACGCACATCGGCTTTGCCGGACTGAGAGCCACCTAACGGGGTATACCCATAGCCTTCCAGGACACGAAGCAGTTTAACCTGCATTGCTTCATCAATTTCGCCGAGTTCATCAAGAAAAAGGGTTCCACCATTGGCTCTTTCGAACAATCCCGGCTTGTCCTTGTCGGCTCCGGTGAAGGCACCTTTTCGATATCCAAAATACTCACTCTCCACTAAGCCGCCAGGAATGGCACCACAATTTACCGCCACAAAAGGAAGTTCTGCGCGCTCACCCATTTCATGGATAGCTCTGGCCACCAGCTCTTTACCCGTTCCCGATTCTCCGTAGATGATAACATTGGCACTGGTACCTGCAGCGCGAAGAATAAGTTCATACACTTTTTGCATGACCTTGCTCTTACCGATAATAGAGCCGAATTTATACCGATCATGGATATTCTCCCGCAGCCGCAGATTTTCCCTGGCAAGATACAGTTCCCTTTCTCTCAGTGCTTCTTCGCCCATCCGTCGCTCATGGATATCGATAATCACCGTCTGTTTCTGGGAAATACGGTTTTCCTCTTCGTAGACAGGTGAACTAACGGCATAATACCAGCGGCCATCGTTGGGATTGTTAAATTCAAACTTCACCGTCTCCCCCGCAAAAACTTTGTTTCCATCGCACCACTCGCACGGCCGGTCAAGATTGTATAGACGCTTGTAACATGGTTCTGCAGACACTGCCGGGGCCAGGGATTCTTTTAATTTACGGTTCATGAAGACCAGTTGATAATCCTCTGAGCAGATGTAGATATAGCCATCAAATGCTTCCAGAATTCCATGCAACCGCGACTCGCTTTCCCGAAAACTGCGCCGAACATTTTTCAGGGAGGTTATGTCCAGCAGAGAGGCAACACTGGATTGTGAGCCGGAAATCATGTCGACACGAAGAAATACATCCTTCAAACTGCCGTTTTTATCGCGGAGCGTGAATTCATATTCGATGGGAATATTATCGGAGCAAATTCGTCGAGCCGTATGGTAATGCAGCATCCGTGTCCGATCGGCGCTGCTCGCTATCAGGACCGGCCAGCGCAATTTGCCTTCAATATCCTCTTTGCTGTATCCGGTAAGGGCGGTAAATCTTTCGTTGGCAAGTGACACGGTGGTATCGTTTTCGATAATTATTGTGGCGGTCCCGGTATTTTCGAAGACACTCCGGTAGCTCTCGGCACTCTCCTGCAGAGCTTCCTCAATTTTTTTTTGTCGGCTGATATCTTCGATAAAACCCTCAAAAAATCGAAGTACGCCGTTCCTGTCGAAGCAGCCGCGCACATGAAGACGACAGTGACAGTCCTGCCCATCCTTTTTTCGCCACCGGGTATCAAAATGAAAAGGCGTGCCTCTTTGCCGACTATGGGTAAGCAGACGTCTTCTGCCTTCGGGGTCTTCATAGAGGCCGGAAATCTTCGTTCCGGCAAGCTCCACCAACTCGGAAAAACTTGCATAGCCAAGCATTTCGGCAAAGGCCTGGTTACCAAGGAGGATCTCTCCATCGCTGGTGGTGCGTACGATGCCAATGGGCGCAAACCTGAACAGATCCCGATATTGCAGTAGTTCATCACTGCCGGGTGCGATATTGTCATCCAGGAATTGGTCCATCAACTCCTCCAGCGCATTTATGAATATGACACCCTACAATTTAGGGTTGAGCGAATTAAATCCCATACAAAAAGACAACATTCAAGCATCCTATCAAAAAACCAAGCAGCGCCCCAAACAGGTTAATATACTTGAACTGTTCTTCCATGATCGACAATAACAATCCTTCCAGTTTTAAAATATCCAGAGAATTCACCTTTTCCGTGACAATTTGCCGGATATTTAACGAGTGAACCAGGCCGGGCACTTCGTTTTCCAGCATTGTCGAGGCCATTTTCTGCAAAGATTTTGACCAGCCTTCCCGCACTCCTGCCGGAACAAATTTAGCGAGCTTGCCAATTTTTTTCTGCAGCAGCGCTTCAATAAGGGAATCAACCAGAGAATCAACTGTATTCAGGGTTTTCTGGGCCTGAAGCAGTTGCCGAATTTCCCGTTTCACCCAATGCTTGCCGGCGGACATGGTTTGCTCGCCAAGTAAAGTAAGAAGCGCCTGGCGCAGACTGACCTCCCCGGAATTAATATGATTTTCAATGTTTGTTTTGAACATCGAGCTAAGTGTTGAGCTTACTTCCTCGCCCCTGATCAACAGCAGGATCTGCTTAGTACAGTGGCTACAAAACTCTTCGATTCCATTTTCATTTTCCGCCTTGAGAAAGCTGACAATGGGTTTTTCGGAAAAGCGCCGGCTTCTCTCTCTTACTATGGCCACAACCCGGAGATGAACCTCGTCGGACTGGAGCCAGGTGACGATTGCATCGTTTTTATCTATAAGATATTCACGTATTTTTTCTTCCACCGTCTCCATGGGCAAGAAGCCTCGTACCATGTCGGCCATCGACCCCAGGGAATTGATAAAATTGTCTACCCCGCCGCGGGCGCCGGTTATTATCTTTTCCCTAACGTCTGGTTCACTGACGATAAGAGCCATTTTACTCAAGAAGGCAGGCACCTGATTTTCCAGCATTGTCATAAACAGTTCCTGCAGGGATTGCGGCAAAATATCAACAAGTGCCTTTTCCTGCTGCAGTGTGGCGTAGACCTTCTGATGGACAAAATCTTCTACCCATTGCTCCATCGCCTCGCCGGCAAACATTCTGGCGATACTCTCTTCGACAAACTGATAGGCCTTTTCCCGATTTGTCCCGGGAATAATTGTCCCGATATTTTGATCCAGAAAGAGATCCAGTCGATTGTCAACGGCCTTCTCAACCGTCTCGGCAAATTCCTCTGAAGCAATAACCGTGTGGATATGCTCCTTGAGCTGGTAGCGTATTGTTTTCGTGCCAATGTCGAAATAGAACTTAAATTTCTTCGGAATAGTAGATGCGATGGTATTCAGATCTTTTTGCAGGACCCTTTCCACCCTTTCCTGAATAAGATTATACAGATGATTCTGAAAAACCTCCTGCTGCAGTCCTTTACCGATTTCCTTGCTGGTAAGCAGGTGGTCGCCGACAACCTCCCCCAAGTTCATCGCCAGTTCCTCTCTTTTGGCAGGAATGACCCCCGGCGTCATCGGCACCCGCAACCCACCAATTTTCCAGGCTTTTAAAGGACGAAACAGCATCTTTATGGCGACTCGATTAGTCAGATAACCGATAAAGGCACCGATCAGCGGAGGAGTAAGATACTTTACATAAGGTGCCAGTTCAGGTGGAAAATAAGACATATTGCTCTAACTCCATTGGATTATGAACTATTATATCAGCTTTATTGTCGGTCAGTTCCTGCACACTCCGAAACCCCCAGGAAACCCCGGCCGCAATCATACCGGCTGTCTTTCCGGTCATCATATCGACACCGGAATCGCCGACAAAAATCGTATCCTGCGGACGACTGCCAAGGATTTCGGCAATTTCCAGCGCCACAGTCGGATCCGGTTTTTTGGGAACCCCTTCACGCTGTCCATAAACGATGGAAAACAGCCCAGGTGGAAAGAATTCGTCGACAAAAAGTTTTGTGAATTCATGCGGTTTATTCGATAAGACGGCAAGCAGAATGCCATGTTTCTTGAGCGCCGATAACATATCACTAATGCCACCATATGGGCAACTATTTCTCTTCCAGTTACGGGCGTACTGCTCGGCGAATAATGTGCAGCACTGACGCAGGACAATGTCATCCGTATCAGCCGGAGTAATTCTTCTAATAAGACTCTGCAGTCCATCACCGACAAAGGTTTTATATGCAGGTATTGGATGGGTGGGAAAATGTTGCAGCGCGAGCACCTCGTTGCAGGTTTCGGCAAGGTCGACAATAGTATCAAGAAGAGTGCCGTCGAGGTCAAATATTACTGATAAATATGGCATGTTTCGAAGTAGTTAGGAATTATAAGGAGTTAGTTAGATCGGTCAGGCAAGACAACATCACCGAAGTTAAAATCGATAGCGTTTCGCTGGAAAAATACAATTTTTTTCTTTCCTTTTTCATTTTTTTCTATATTATCAAGCCAATCAAAAAATTACATCCACTCATAAATTTTCACCGAAGGTGTGCTTATGTGGTTTGTCAGGTTTCTAACTTCTTCGATTGGCAAGAAATTTTTAATGGCGACCACTGGGTTGCTGTTATTTTTATTCCTCTGCACCCATGTGGCCGGCAACGCCACAATCTTTATGAGCAGTGAAGTTTTTCAGGGCTATGCCGATGAACTTCACAGCCACCCTCTCATCGTTATTGTCTTCAGCTTCTCATTACTCCTGGTTTTTCTGGCTCATATTGTAGTCGGGCTCTATCTTTTTTATGAAAATCGACAAGTGAGCAATTCCAGATATGCGGTAACAACACGGGTGGTTAAAAACTCATTTGCCTCGTCAACAATGCCTTACACTGGCTTGTTCATCCTGACATTTCTCGTGGTCCATATCTTCGGATTTACATTTGCCCCTCATGATTCACTGATCTCAGTTACCGTCAAAGACCTTTTAAGTAATTTCTTTTATGCTCTCTTTTACATAGTTGCTTTTGTTGCTTTGACTATCCATCTCAGTCATGGATTCTGGAGCATGTTGCAGACATTTGGCGTAAATCATCCTCGCTACAACACCGTTATTGCCCGTCTTACTCTTATTCTTCCACTGTTTTTCCTGTTGATTTTCGGCGGTATTGCCTTCTATTTCATGTCTGGACTCGGAGCCTCGTTTTAACAGCGTGGCACTCCCCTGGGTATAAAAATTTTTTGTCACTCAACACTGTACAGGAAATTCACCAAAAGAAACTAGCCAAGGTTTTGAAAATATGGAACTTAATTCTCGTGTACCTTCCGGCCCTCTTGAAGAAAAATGGAATAATCACCGTTTTTCTAATAAGCTTGTCAATCCAGCTAACAGAAGAAAATACAGTGCGATAGTTGTCGGTACCGGTCTTGCCGGCGCATCCGCCTCGGCGACGCTTGCCGAGCAAGGATATCAGGTAA
Organism: Desulfobulbales bacterium; assembly: GCA_038204235.1. Taxonomy (GTDB): domain Bacteria; phylum Desulfobacterota; class Desulfobulbia; order Desulfobulbales; family Desulfocapsaceae; genus Desulforhopalus_A. The sequence continues at coordinate 3,673 of JBBRDD010000107.1, read as the reverse complement.
AAACGTTCTGTATTCAGGATAGTCCCAGACGGGCCCACTCGATAGCCGCTCAAGGCGGTATCAACGCTGCCAAAAATTATCAGAACGACGGCGACTCGGTACATCGGTTGTTTTACGATACCATTAAAGGTGGAGACTTTCGGGCCAGAGAAGCAAACGTCCACAGGCTGGCTGAGGTCAGTACGGAAATAATAGATCAATGCGTCGCCCAAGGAGTTCCTTTCGCACGAGAATATGGCGGCACACTGGCCAACAGGTCTTTCGGTGGCGCGCAGGTTTCAAGGACTTTTTACGCCCGCGGCCAGACCGGTCAGCAGCTTCTCCTGGGGGCCTATGGTGCTCTGTCGAGACAAATCCGCGCAGGGCGAGTGCAAATGTTTACCCGTCGGGAAATGATGGACGTTGTCCTGGTCGATGGCCGGGCTCGTGGCATCACCACCCGCAACATCATGACGGGAGAGATCGAAAGTTTTACTGCCGACGTGGTCATATTGGCCACTGGCGGCTACGGCAATGTCTATTTTCTTTCGACCAATGCCATGGCCTCCAACGTAACCGCAGCCTGGCGAGCGCATAAACGTGGTGCTGGCTTTGCCAATCCTTCCTTTGTGCAGATCCACCCCACCTGTATACCGGTGCACGGCGATTACCAGTCAAAACTGACCCTGATGAGTGAAAGTCTACGTAATGACGGTCGAGTCTGGGTTCCTAAGAAGATTGGCGATACGCGTAAAGCAGCTGATATACCGGAAGCTGAACGGGATTATTATCTCGAAAACAAATATCCTAGTTTCGGTAATCTTGTCCCGCGTGACGTTGCCTCCAGGAACGCCAAGGAGCAATGTGATCTCAGCAAAGGGGTTGGCGGAACTGGACTTGCTGTGTACCTTGATTTTGCCGAAGCAATTAAACGAGACGGCAAAGAAACCATCTTCAAAAAATATGGTAACCTTTTCCAGATGTACGAAAAGATCACCGACAGTAACCCGATGGTTGAGCCGATGATGATCTACCCAGCTGTGCATTATACAATGGGTGGACTCTGGGTGGATTACGATCTGATGACTACAATTCCGGGCCTGTTCGCCATAGGGGAGTGCAACTTCTCCGATCATGGAGCCAACCGACTCGGAGCCAGTGCGCTCATGCAGGGACTTGCCGACGGGTATTTTGTCATCGCCACCTCCATTGCCCACTACCTCGGCACCAATAAACTCGAAAAAGTCAGTGAACATGAGACATCTTTTATCGAGTCAAAACGTGAGGTAGAAGACAGGATTTCCAAACTGCTCAAAAATAGCGTTGGTGGTCCTGCCGGCAAGTTTACCGTTGATGAAATTCATAAAGAACTTGGCAAATTGATGTGGGACAATTGCGGTATGGCCAGAAACAAGCAGGATTTAGAGAAGGCCCTGACCGAATTACCGGCGATCAAACAAAAATTCTGGGATTACGTATATATTCCCGGAACCAAAAAGGAAATTAATCAGTCACTGGAAAGAGCAGGCCGCGTCGCCGATTTCATTGAATTTGCCGAAATTATGATCAGGGATGCACTGGCCAGGGAAGAATCTTGCGGCTGCCATCTGAGAGAAGAAAGCCAGACCGAAGAAAATGAAGCAAAACGGGATGATGCTAATTACTCACACGTTTCCGTCTGGGAGCATCTCGGCGACGACAAAGAGCCGGCAATGCATAAAGAATCACTTACTTTCGAATTTGTAACTCCCAGTCAGAGAAGTTATAAGTAAGGATCCGGGAAACAACGGAGACTTTAAACTGAACTCTTAAGGTATAGACATCATGAGCAGCATTAACCTGACGCTAAAGATCTGGCGACAACCCAATAGTGACGCCTTGGGCAATTTAGAGACGTATACTCTCGATTCCATAAGCACGGAGATGTCCTTTCTCGAGATGCTCGACGTGCTAAATGAGAAACTTACCAAAGAAGGAAAAGATCCTGTAGCCTTCGACCATGACTGCCGTGAAGGCATCTGCGGAATGTGCGGAGCGATTGTTGATGGCGTCGCCCACGGACCTGAAAAGGAGGTCACGCTTTGTCAACTGCACATGCGTCACTTTGCCAGTGGCGACACCATAGTTATCGAGCCTTTTCGATCGAGAGCATTTCCCATTAAAAAAGATTTGCTCATAGACCGATCAGCACTGGACCGTATAATCCAATCCGGTGGCTATGTCTCAGTGAACACGGGAGGAACACCCGACGGCAACAGCATCCCCATTCCATCCCCACAGGCGGAACTTGCTATGGATGCAGCAGCGTGCATCGGCTGTGGAGCCTGTGTCGCCAGCTGCCCCAATGGCGCGGCCATGCTCTTTACCAGTGCAAAAATATCTCAACTCTGCCTGCTGCCCCAGGGGCAGGTCGAACGAAAAGAGCGCGCTTTAGCGATGGTTGCCCAAATGGATAAAGAAGGATTTGGCAACTGTACCAACTTCAAAGAATGCGAAGCAGTCTGCCCGAAAGGTATCTCGATTCGAAATATTGCCAGATTCAATAAAGAATATTTTAAGGCTATTTTCCTGGAAGGATAAGGGGAAAACGGGTAGAATCGTTTTTTATCTGCAACCTGCCGGTGCCTTCATTGCACCCGGCAGGTTTTTTTATTATATCTCTTGGTGGCGTCGTAAAAATCACCCAAAGGGCATAGAAATCTTCAGCTGCGTTAATGTTTGCCCGCATATGTATCTTCTCGATTCCCTGGCTTATCAAAGGTCGGAGTTTTATACCATTCTTTAAACGGTACATATCTTCTCAGTCATCTCAGGTTTTGTTTTTTACTAGATTTTGTCTATGTCTTACGATGTCATTATTGTCGGTGCTGGCCCGGGAGGATTGGCTTGTGCTGAAACCACCGCCCGCGCGGGTCTCAAAACCCTAGTTTTGGAACGCAAACTGATACCCGGCCAAAAAGTCTGCGCCGGAGGGGTCACCTGGAATGGCCTGGTAAAGAAAGTGCCGGTCACAATCATGGAGAGGCAATGTGCGACACAGTATATTTACACCCGGTCGCAACAGATCAGCGTCTCTGCTCCGACGCCTATAATCGCCACGGTCAACCGGGAAAAGCTCGGAAGACTGATGGGCGATAAAGCTCGACAGGCCGGCGCCGATATTCGTCTTGGCTGCCAGGTAAAAACAATTACCGACAATACCCTTGCTTTTATGGATAAGACAACCGGAAAAGTCGAGCAACTAAGCTTTGCTTACCTGGTCGGCGCCGATGGATCGTCTTCTCTGGTGAGACGACATCTGGGTATCCCGATACACGATATTGGCATTGGCATTAATTATCAGCTTCCCGGCACGTATCCAAATATGGAGTGGCACCTCAACAGTTTTTTCTTTGCCAGTGGCTATTCCTGGGTTTTCCCCCATCGGCAGACAGTTTCCATCGGCGCATATGTTGATGCCAGGGTGATGAAAGCAAAAGAGTTACAAACAAATCTGCTCAAATGGGGCGAAAAAGCAGGACATAATCTCTCTGCTCACCGGGGGAAGGCGGAGTATATTAATTTTGATTATCGCGGCTATCGTTTCAACAACATTTTTCTTGTTGGCGATGCCGCCGGGCTTGCTTCAGGTCTCACAGGCGAAGGAATATATCCGGCAATCGTCTCCGGCGAGGCGGTGGCTCGTTGTATCGCG
>JBBRDD010000106.1:0-16254 GCA_038204235.1 Desulfobulbales bacterium | reverse complement strand
CCGGACTTCAAATCCGGTGTAGCGGGTTAATAGCCCGTTAGGTGGGTTCGATTCCCATGCACTTCCGCCAAATTGTGATGCGCGGTCTGCCATTATTTGATGAGCGGGTGGTTCATGCTCGCCCGTTGTTCAACATATGCTTCTGCGACCTTTCTGGCGATATTTCGGATACGACCGATGTATCTGGTCCTTTCATTGACACTGATCGCTTTTCGTGCATCGAGCAGATTGAAGGTGTGCGAACATTTCAGGCAATAGTCGTAGGCCGGCAGTATAAGTTTTTTGTCGATCAGTTTATGTGCTTCCTGCTCATAGGCGTCAAAAAACATCAGGAGTTTTTCAACATTTGCTTCTTCAAAGTTGAAGGTGGAAAACTCGACTTCTGCCTGATGAAAAATTTCTCCGTAGCTTACTGTATCGTTCCAGGCTATATCGTAGACGCTTTCAACGCCTTGAAGGTACATGGCAATACGCTCCAGGCCGTAGGTGATCTCAACCGTTGTCGGATGCAGCTCGATGGATCCGGCCTGCTGGAAATAGGTAAACTGGGTTATTTCCATGCCGTCCAGCCACACCTCCCAGCCGAGTCCGGAAGCACCAAGGGTCGGTGATTCCCAGTCATCCTCAACAAAACGGATATCGTGATCGAGAAGATTGAGGCCGAATCTTTCCAGGCTCCCCAGATAGAGTTCCTGTACATTTAAGGGCGAGGGCTTAATTACCACCTGATACTGGTAATAATGCTGCAATCTGTTCGGATTATTGCCATACCGTCCGTCGGTTGGCCGTCTGGAGGGTTGTGGGTAGGCACATTTCCATGGTTCAGGACCCAGGGCTCGGAGCAGGGTGGCAGGATGGAACGTCCCCGCACCTACTTCCATGTCATAGGGTTGCTGGATGACACAGCCTTGTTCTGCCCAATATTTATGCAATTCTAAAATGATGTCTTGAAAATTCACTCAATTTCCTCATGCGATGCAAAGATGTTCAGGGATGGTTTTTGTTCCGCGTTGCGTAGTATATAATTGGTATCTTGACTTTTGTCTATGGGGTCATCATTATATCCCACAATACATCCTGAAATTTGACTATTTACGAGTATATTAATGCAGACACTTGATGCTATTCAGCAAACAGCAGACATTACCCGTCTTCTTAAAACAGCTACTTCGATTGCCATTGTCGGCCTGTCGCCCAAAACGGATCGACCAAGTAATATGGTCGGCCGGTATCTCATTGATGCCGGATATACCATTTATCCCGTCAACCCGGGGCAGAATGAGATTCTTGGGCGAGCCTGTTATGCCGATCTCGCGGCGATTCCCGACCCGGTAGATATTGTCGACATTTTCAGAAAATCCGAGGATGTATTGCCAATTGTTGAACAGCTCATAACCTTGAATCCACTTCCCCGGGCGCTATGGATGCAGCAGGGGATAATCAATGAAGCTGCAGCCGAACTTGCTCGCAGAAATGGACTTTTTGTGGTGATGGACCGGTGCATAAAAGTGGATCATTATAACCTTCTCAGCAGATAACTGTCTGAAGCCCCTCCAATCTTTCTCTTCGTTTTTTCATGGAACCAAAAACACTGAGCATTCGTGGTGCGCGAATGCATAACCTGAAAAATATTGACGTTGATCTGCCCCGTAATGCCCTAGTGCTTTTCACTGGTCTATCGGGCTCCGGTAAATCAACGCTCGCTTTTGATACGCTCTATGCTGAAGGTCAGCGCAGATATGTTGAATCGCTGTCAACCTATGCCCGACAATTTCTTGGCCAGATGGATAAACCGGATGTCGATTCCCTGGAAGGGCTTTCGCCCGCTGTTTCCATTGAACAAAAAACAACCAGCAAAAATCCCCGGTCAACGGTAGGAACGGTAACGGAGATTTACGATCATCTCCGGCTGTTGTTTGCCCGCTGTGGACATCCCCACTGTCATCAGTGCGGTCGTCCGATAGAGGCGCAGTCCATAGAAGATATGGTCAATGCCCTCATGCTGCTGCCGGAAGGAACAAAGATCGTTCTTCTCGCCCCGCTTGTCACCGAAAGAAAAGGGCGCCACGAACAGCTCCTGGCCCGGATTCGCAAGGAAGGGTTTGTTCGTATCCGGGTTAACGGCGATATCCTGCATGCCGACGATGTGACCGCTCTCGATAAAAACAAGAAACATTCTATTGAGGTGGTGGTCGATCGACTGATCGTTAAGGAATCCATTCGCCGACGGTTGGCCGACTCGGTAAGCACCGCGGTCAAGCTGACCGACGGGTTTCTTCTTGTCCTCTTTCCCGACGACAATTCGGAACGCCTGTTCAGTGAACTTGCGGCCTGCCATACCTGTGGTATATCCATGCCGCCGATTTCCACCCAATTGTTTTCGTTCAACAATCCGCAAGGGGCATGTGAAGAGTGCGGCGGTCTCGGCGTTAAACAGTTTTTTGATGCTTCGCTGGTTGTTCCCGATTCGGCGAAGTCGATCAGCGAGGGGGCGATTGCTCCCTGGGGATGGCGTAATGAAGAGTCGTATACCGGCCATATGCTGGAATCCGTCGCCAAACATTATGGTGTCTCCCTGAAAACATCTTTTGCCAAATTATCCCCAAAGGTGCAGGACATTTTCCTCTACGGCTCAGGTAAAGAGGAGATACAGTTCCATTATCGCAATGGACAGCGCAGCATGTCCGCGGTGAAACAATTTGAGGGGGTAATTCCCCAGCTGGATCGTCGATTTCACGAGACTCAGTCGCCGATGGTTCGCGACGAACTGGCTAAATATATGAACGAGCAACAGTGTCCTCGCTGCCTGGGGGCTCGACTCAAGCCTGAGGCCCTGGCGGTGCACGTGGGCAAATGGTCGATATATGCGCTGACCTGTCTGTCGATTGAAGCGATTCTCGCGGAACTTCCGCTGCTGCCTTTCACCGAGAGGGAAAAGAAGATCGGCCAGTCAATTCTTAAAGAAATTATCGACCGCCTCTCCTTTCTTTGTGATGTGGGGCTGGGTTATCTTTCTCTGGAGAGACGGGCCGGCACCCTGTCAGGTGGTGAGGCTCAGCGGATTCGTCTTGCTTCGCAGATTGGTTCGCGTCTGGCCGGAGTACTCTATATTTTAGACGAGCCGAGTATCGGTCTGCATCAGCGCGATAACCAGAAACTGATCAATACCCTGCTTGAATTGCGTGATTTAGGCAATAGCGTGATCGTCGTCGAACATGACACTGATACCATTCTGGCGGCCGATCATGTTCTGGATATGGGGCCGGGTGCCGGAATTCATGGGGGCCACATTGTCTACAGCGGCGATGTTCAGGGGCTGCTGAAAAATAAGGTTTCTGCCACCGGCGCCTATCTTTCGGGGCGAATCGAGATTAAAAAACCGGACAAGAGAAGAAAGATACGCCTTGGTGCAAAACATTGCCTTAACCTTGAAAATTGCAGCATTAACAATCTAAAAAAGATCAGTGTCTCGTTTCCATTGCAGGCAATGACCTGTGTGACCGGGGTTTCTGGTTCAGGGAAAAGTTCCTTGGTCATCGAAACGCTCTTCAGCCTGGCGAAAACAGGGTTGAGTAAGAGACTGACCAGTTCCAGCCAGGATGGCACGGTTTTGACCGGTCTTAATCTTATTGATAAAATTATCGATATCGACCAAAGCCCGATCGGCAGGACTCCTCGTTCCAACCCGGCAACGTATACTGGACTTTTCACACCAATCCGGGAACTCTTCTCCCGCCTTCCGGAGTCGAGGTCGCGGGGATACAAGCTCGGTCGCTTCAGTTTTAATATCAAAGGAGGCAGATGCGAGGCTTGTGAGGGGGAAGGAGTCAACAAGATCGCCATGCATTTTTTGCCGGATATCTACGTCGAGTGTGAAACATGCAGGGGACGACGGTACAACAGCGAAACACTGGAAATAAAATACCGGGATAAAAATATCCAGGAAGTGCTGGCAATGACGGTGGAGGAGGCGCTCGATTTTTTCCAGAATGTACCCCCCGTCAAGCATAAGCTCCAGACACTCTATGATGTGGGCTTGACCTATATCTCACTGGGGCAATCGTCGGTTACGCTGTCCGGGGGTGAGGCGCAGCGGGTCAAGCTGTCCAAGGAACTCTCCGCCAGAAGCAGCGGGAAGACATTGTACATACTCGATGAACCGACTACCGGGCTACATCCGGCAGATATCCAGCACCTGCTCAATGTTCTGAATATTCTCGCAGATCAGGGCAATACCGTCATTGTCATTGAACATAATCTTGATGTGATAAAAACTGCCGACTGGGTAATAGACGTTGGCCCTGAAGGCGGTGAAGGCGGCGGCACAATCGTTGCGGTTGGCACGCCGGAAGATTTAACCGGAGTTAAAGAATCCTATACCGGGCATTTCCTCAAAAAGGTTTTGCTATAATTGCCGAAAAACTGGCTCAGAAGACTTGCCTCAATCGGCTAAGTACGGTCTAATATACTCTGAATAACGTAGTTAATGTAAAAAGCTGAAGTGGGTTCAGAGATGGCTGCAAGTCATTAATCTTTTAGACCATTCCCCTATCAACAATATCGAGGAGTATCATGGTAGAAAAAGCAGAAAACGAAAATACAGAAAAACCACAATTCAGAATGCAGAAAATGTATATCAAAGATCTGTCATTTGAAAACCCGAATGCTCCGCAGGTATTTACGGATCGGCAGAAAACGGATCCGTCGGTTGAAGTAAACCTCCAGCTCAACAATAAACAGATAGATGCCGACCACTGGGAAATCAGTCTCCATATTACGTCCAAAGTATCCTCAAAAGAGGACAGCAAGGTGTTGTTTATTCTTGAGATAGAACATGCTGCTGTTTTCATGCTGAAAAATATCCCCAATGAACATATGGCTATGCTGCTCGGGGTAGACTGTCCTACGCTACTGTTTCCGTTTACCAGACAGATTGTCAGCCAGGTATCGATAGATGGTGGTTTTGTGCCGTTTTTGATGGAACCGGTAAACTTTATGGGCCTTTTTCAGAATGCCCAGAAGAAAAAAGAAGAAGTGAAAAATTAATCACCAAGCTTCGAAATAAAAAAGGGGATGTTGGCGTTCAGCCAACATCCCCTTTTTTATTTTTGAGTTGTCGCGTTGGGCAGAGTAATTAGAGACCGTAGGCAACGAAATGATCAACGAGAGTTGTTACGCTTTTGTCGATAGCCGTGTCAAAGAGAGTGTCGTACTGATTGTCGGCAACTACCGATTCCGGAGAAACCTGGACTTTTATGCTATTTGTCCAGATGACATTGCCGGTGGCCGCTTCCTGCACCCACATGCGTATCTGTACCATGCCCTCACCATCAACCGGTCCCTGGCCATAGGTGAGATCGGTAGTGCGAGATGCATCTCCTTTGTCATAGGAATCGGAGCTGGCGTAGCCGAAAACCGCCCGGCCAGTGCTCTCGAAAATAACGGGTAGAAAACCTCTTCTGTTAGGTGCCCACGAGGTACCCTGTCTGGTTTTAAATTCGAGAATCCGGCCTCTGACAATATAATCGGCATTAAATTGACGGCCAATCTGGCTGACAGTTTTCGTATCTAGACCGTGGGTGCTGGAAGAATCACCGGCAATTTGCACCTTGTCGTTTTCGGCCTGGGCCATATATGTTGTGATCTCAGCCTTCATTGCATCAGACCAGTCGTTGTTAAGTTCTACAGCAAGCGAACTTTTATTGACACTGATGACATTTTCACTGACCAGATAGTCATAGACGTCTTCCTGGACGGGGAGACTAAAACCATTGACGATGAGGCGGTCAGTCAGGGCTTCCGTGACAAGCATATTTCTTTTCTGGGCAGAAGCTATATTTCCCTCGGAGTAATCAGCGAAAGGAAGAATTACGATGCTTTTTCCATGGCCGACAGCGCTGGCGGATGGCCCTTCGGCTACGTTAAGTGTTTCGACAACGACCTGTCCTTTTCCGCATCCGGCTAAAAATAATGCTAAAATTCCGATGACGAGATATTTCAGCCTATCCATATTTGTTCTCCCTACTGAAAAAATAGATTCATATTTGAAAAAATTAGATGATTCGTGGTTTCAAAAGAATAATCAACTCACGCTTTTTGCTCGTTTTTTGTTCATATCCGAAGAGGTACTTGAAAAAGGGTATTTTACTGGTTCCCGGTATAAAGGTACTGCTATTGTCTGTTGAATTAGAAATGAGTCCGCCAATCACCAGCATATCGCCATTTTTGACTTTAACAGTTGTACTCATTTCTCGAACATTAATTATCGGGAGTCCTACTTCACCCAAACCTATTTGTCGATATTCTATGGGTTCGACCAGCTCTGATGTAACCGGAACGAGATTGAGGATGACTTCATTGTCGTCAAGAATATTGGCAGTTAATGCGAGGCCGACTCCAGAAAGGGCGCGGGCAGTATCTGCTGTATACGTAACAGTTCCCGTCGTGCCGTCTGTATCCGATGTGATTTTATCAATATAGGTCACATTACGGCCAACCGTCATGAGGGCCGGCTGTCCATTGAGGACACTTATTTTTGGGTTAGAAAGTATGTTTGCATGGCCTTGTTCGCTAACGGCATGAAGAAATGAATCGAAAGTGAATGCCGCCAGTGAAATTGCCCCGCTGAAATCTCTGTTGAGACCATCGGTTATTACTGTTGCTGCTGTAGTCAGGTCGTTTACGGTATTCTTGGAATAAGAGTTTCCGCCTGAAAATTGTGCACCGCTGACTGAAAGATTTTTAAGAATCATGTTCCAGTCCAGTCCTATAGAAGAGTTGTCATCCAATTGTACTTCGATAATCTTTGCTTCTATAGCTATCTGCTTATACAATTCCTTTTTTAAGGTTTTAAAATATACCTCAAGTTTTTCAAGCAGAGGACGTGGGGCGGTTACGGTGATTAACCCCACAGGTTTGTCGATAAAATAAGAATTCCCCCCCGAAGACCGTCGAAATGTAGCGCTGGCTAACTGCTCAATAGCGGTAGTATCTGTTTTCGAAAGACTCTTGTTCGGGTCTGAAGGATTAGCATTTTGCTTGCTTTGTTCTTCTTTGCCAGCTCCCTGCATTGAAGGAGAGGTTATTTCTTCTGTTGACCATATGTTGAGAATAGAATTCAGATTATTTTCAATACTGTTCCAGGTATTAAATTCAATGCCACCAGGTTTGCCGTCTTTGTGCTGGTTGACTGCTACGCCGTCTGTCGATAATGAAATTTCACCAGCGATATTGGTATTGCCTTCTTTAGCGCCGCTGCTGCCGCCTAATACATCGCCTCCGGTGTTCGTTTTATATGCCTGTTTGATAAAGGGCATGGCAATATGAAATTGGCGTGTCTCTTTATATTTGACAATGATGGTCGATCCCTGCATCTCGTGGTAATAATCAACCTGCCTGAGCATGTTGTCGAGGGCACTGTAAAAATCGTCATTGGCACTGATGTTGACATCAACCAGCACATTTTTATCGACATCGCTGGCCCAGGAAACATTCATGTTCTTCAGAGACGCCAAACGTTTGATAATATCCCAAAGAGGTTGTGGTCCACGGGTGGAAGTGATCCGGGCACCAACTTTCAGCTTGCTTTCTTCCGCTATGGTGATGTCTTCTTTTTCATCTTTATCCACAACATAAGATGCTGCCTGATATCGGACAGGCAGGCTTGCAGGCATTGCAGGTGCAGTGATCTGCGCGGGCTGAGTGGCCTGTTGCGCTGTTTCCTGTGCCATGCCGGCGCTCTGGTCTTTTGGTCGGGTGTCGCTGGCGCATGAGCTGAGGAGCAATGAAAGTAGCAAGAGGCTACTGAGGCGAAAACAATATTTTAGGTACTTCATAAAAACCTCTTGGACTGAGAATTTTAAAAGAGAATCAGATTCCATTGTATTTTTAATTAAGATCTTTAGCAGCCAGGCGACCTTCAATATATTGCTTCAGATCAGAACGCATTGGAAAACCTGAAGCGAGTATCGCCCGATATTGCCGGGTAGCATCCTTCGATCTCGTCAGCTTATCTAAAACTCTGGCTTTGGCCACCATAGTGTCGAGAGTCTCTCCGTAATAGGAATGGTATTTGTCGAGCAACTTGAGAGCCGCATCATTTTGGTCGTAATTTTCACTGAATGCGGCAAAACTCAGAAGTGCTTCCTTCATTGGTGGAGAATTACTGATGCTTTGAGTGAAGTATTCTTTTGCTTCAGGTATTCTCTGCATGTTGGCAGAGCCGATTGCAGCATAAAGAGCAGCATTGGTATTTTTGGGGTCATGCTTTAAGCTTTCTTTGGCGTAGTAGACGGCTTTGGCGTTCATGCCCAGATTGACAAGGTAAAGGGTTGCCAGCCTATTGGTGATCTTGGCATTATCTGGCCAGAGCTCAAAAGCTTTGCCATAGAATACGGCAGCTTGTTCAAATTCATTTTTTGTCTCAAGATTCTGAGCTTTGGCCATAAACTCTTTAGCCTGCATGATCTCGTTTGACTGAGTGGCTGTTTTTTCAATAACCAGCGCTTCTTGTTCAATAACTTTAATGTCAGCCTCGAAAGCGAGATTGTCTTCTGCGCGTGTCGGCCAGACAAAAGCTTTTTTACTTGGGTAGATGACGATGGTATTAAAACGTTCTTCTTTTTTCAAGTCCATCAGATTGAGAATGATGTCCAGCGCAAAATCCCAGGGCACATCCGTGAGTGCAAGAGTAAGTACCCCTTTTACCTCTTCATCGACGATTATATTGAGGTCGGTTATCTGCCTGAAGAGACGGAATACATTGTGAATATCGATTTTGTAGAAATCGACACTGATTTTTTGTTTTTTGTATCCGGAAAAAGAAAAGTCTTCTTTCAGAGCCGAGATTTTTTTGGCAGCGGTTCCTGAGGTTTTCTTGTTTGGCACCTGGCTGAGTAATTGTTCAGACGAACCGATGAGTTTATCAAGAGTACTGTCAGCAGGTGCAGCAGCCTTAGACTTTGTTGCCTGACCGGGTGATGCACTTGCCGATTGCGCCGGGGTTTTGGTCGCCGATGCCGGAAAGAACTTAATCCTCAAGTCGTTGCCTGCTTTCTCCACCGAATAATCATGGCTGTCGGCCAAGGAAAATTCAAACCGCATATGCGGAGGAACCTGGTCCTTGGCGTCGGATACTTTAACCGTGGCAATATTGTTTTTCGGAAGTTGTGTTTTTTCCGTTGAGAGAGTCTTGCTATAAAACGCTCCGGCCACATCAACGACAACCCTGAATGGCGCAAATCGCTCAGTTACATTATATACAGGTGGCGATGTGCCGGTAATAGTGTAACTGACCGTATTATCGGCCATTGAAACTGCAATATCGGCTATTTCGTAGGAAACATCTGCTTCAGACTGTGCTCTTTCTGTCTGAAATACGAATAAGATGCAAAATGCGATGAAAACAGCCGGTTTTATTTTTTCTAGCCATTTAAGCATTTTCTATTCTTCTCCCTCTTTCTTAAGTGTCATTACAACCTTCGTGATGAGTTCCTGTCCTGCTCGTGTTACGGCAGTCTCTTCAATAATTACAGCATTCGGGTCTATTGCTTTGACGACACCCCGTCTGCCAATCTTAGTACCTTTAAGGAGCACATACCCCTTGCCGGTAAAATCCTCAACCATGGCGACACTGCCTGCGTCTTTTCTGAGTGTTGCTACCAGGGTAAGCTGTCCAGGTTCAAAAAGCTGCATCCCTGTGAGAGGTATGTTGTCCTCGATAATTTCGTTCATATCGACAGACGACGTTGCCGCTTTTTCAGAAATAAATGGAACAAAAGGATCTGACCTGTTTTCCAGCTGATATTCAAATGGTGCATCAATTCCTGTCGCTACAACCGGAGGCGATGTCGCTGCGGCATTTTCTGTCGCAAAAGCGGGAGCCAGCGTGCATATCAGGCTTCCAGTACAGACAAGAGCACAGAGCACTTTTCTTCTGAAAACGCGTGATAAAAAGGTAGATTGTGGATGATCAATTAAACACATCATGGGTTTCACTTTTTGGGTGGTTTGGGTAGTTCAACGTTGGTGAAACGGTAGGTAACCAGTTGGCAATCCGAGTTGAGCAGCATTTCTCCGCCTTCCTTTTGGGGAGAACTCATTTTCACATTGGTGACTGATACTATCCGTGCAAGTTTGCTGACCTGATCAAAAAAGTAGCCCATATTGTGATATGGCCCTCTGACATTGATCGTCACAGGAATTTCTGCATAAAAATCTTTAGGAATGTCGGCAAGCGGTCTAAATGTCAAGAAATCTAGTCCAGCATTTCGTCCTAATGCAGAAATATCTTTAAGAAGTTTTGGGATTTCACTATCTTTAGGCAGCAGGACCGACATTGCTAAAAACTTTGCTTCCGCTTCATCCAGTTCTTTCTGAAATTTAGCCAGATTGGATGCTTTTGCTTTAACTTCCTTAACCTGCTGAGCAAGCGACGTTTTCTGCTGACTGAGAGTCTGTATTTTTTCGGCTTTTTGCTGATAATACGCAAAATAGAAAATTATCAGCGGAATAAGAATTATACCTACCGTAATGCCCAGTTTTATTTTTGGTGCAAGAGGTATGTATTTCTCGTCAATAAAAGTTGCAAGTGCTGCGTTGTTCGTTTTCATACGCTCATATCGGGGAAGTATTTTCGAACGTTATTTAGTGTCTATAGCTGCAGGTACCTGTTGTCCTGGCTGTCCCACAATGCAATTTAATTCAAAACTTTTAAGGTTCCTTCCTGAGACTATTTTCAGGGAGGAACTCGCCAGCGTAACATCCTGCACAAAAGGAGACTCTTTAAGGTTATCCATAAACTGGGCGATGGTCTGGTTGTCGAGTGCCACGCCGGATAACCGTAAAGACGAAGTCTGCTGCTGGAGGGATTCAAGCCATATCCGCTGGTTATCGACGCGATTGGCAACTTCATCGAGAACACGAACAGTCAGAGAAGAGTCTGTTTTCAGTTTATTTATTATTTCAGTTCTCCTGACCAGCTCTGCACGTTCTTTTTTCAGTTTTTCAATTTTCTGCAGAGTCGGGGTGTAGGAGTCCTTTTCCTTTTGCAGCGATGCTATATCTACTTGATAGTTACTGATTTTGTTTGCCTGCAGAGCCCCGGTAATTCCTAAAACAGCAAGAACCAGGAGAAACAAGAAGAACATGCCAAAAAGCTGTTTTCTTGCTTTGGCCCTTTTTTTAAGTTGCCGAACCGGCAGCAGGTTGATTTTAAGCATACTGAACCCTTGACAATTTGAATAATTATATAACAGAGGGCCTGAGGGCTATTCCGGCAGCAATAGCCATCTCCGGCCCAATATTAGCGAGGTAATCGGGGTCAATCTTGTTACTGTTCGACGTCATATTCAAAAACGGATTAAAAAGCTCAACTTTTAACTCAGTTTCCTGGGCCAGAAACTCTATAAGACCGGCGACTTTTGCTCCGCCGCCGCTCAAAATTAACTTCTTAAGCGGCTGGTCAGGATGATTGGCATGGTATAAATCTATGGCTTTTTTGATTTCAAGAATCCACTGAGTGCAGGTCGTTGAAAAAATCTCTTCAATTTCCTCCCGTTTTTCTTCGCTTTGTATAGAACCTAATTTAAGGGCTTCAGCTTCTTCAAATTCAATTTCAAATACATTTTGGATCTGTTCGGTTAATTGTCTGGAACCGACAACTATATCCCTGGCTACTACGGATACTCCCCGGGAAAGAATATTGATGCTCATCTTCGAGGCACCGATGTCAACTAAGGCCACATTCTCGGTTTTTTGATAGTTGTATTCATAGGTGTTTTCAAGTGCGAACCCGTCAACATCGACAAGCACCGGATTAAGATTGAGGCCGCGGAGCATGTCGAGATAGTCGTCGACGATCTCTTTTTTAGCAGCGACCAGCATGACATCCGTTCTGTCGGTATCCTGGTGGCCTGTTTTAAGATCCTGAAAATCCAGATATACATCTTCAATATCAAAGGGGATATACTGTTCGGCCTCAGCCATAATATGTTCTTCCAGCTGGGCCTCTTCCATAACTGCTAAATTAACCTTTTTAACAATGACCGAATAGCCTGAAATAGAAAATCCAACTTTTTTATTTTTGATCTTTAAGTTTTGAAAAAGATCGGCAATGGCTTTGCTGACGATCTCAGGGTCATTGAGAGTCCCGTCCTCCACCGCGCCTTCAGGGAGAACAGCGCTGCCGAGGGTCAGAATCGTATAGCCGTCTGACGTTTGTTTCAGCTGACAAACCTTGACGGCATGAGATCCGATGTCAAGCCCAACGACCAGGTCATTTTGAGATAGAAACGGCAAGTTCATGGCAAACAAAATGGAAGAAATTGATATAAACGGTAAAAAAAATTCCGCCGAGCTTGTACTAAAAATACATACTTTTCGTGTACATAAGGACATTAGGTCACAGAAAAAAAAATTTGTCAAGTAAAAGAGCATTTGTTAATTTCGAAATAATCATAATTAAAGGATGAGCAAATGAGTCTTTGAGATTAAGGCTGTTTCTGTTGTACAATACCGGCGTTCGTGAAAGCGTGAGAGTGAAACTGCTTACCATGTAGTCGATTTTTAAACAGCTCGTTTTTGTTCTTCTACTCGTACGAACTCTCTTGTAATTTGTTTGTATTTCAAGTACTTTTGCGAGGCAATTTGCCGTACGATCATAAACCATCCAAATGAGGTTGACTTTGTCCAGAATAGGGAAAAATAAATCTATTTTCAGGGAATATTTTGAGGCGATTTGTGTCGCAATTCTCCTGGCGCTCTTTATCCGAACTTTTGTTGTTCAGGCGTTTAAAATACCATCGGGATCTATGTTGCCTACCCTCCAGATTGGAGATCATCTGCTTGTCAATAAATTTATTTATGGCATCAGGATGCCCTTCACCGGCAAGATTATGGTACCGATTAAGCACCCGAAATATGGTGATGTCGTGGTGTTCCGTTTTCCCAAGGACCGCTCTGTCGATTATATAAAAAGGGTTATCGGTACACCGGGTGATACAGTTGAGGTAAAAGACAAAAAAGTTTTTATAAACGGCAAACCGGTTGAAAACAGTCACGCCCACTTCAGCTCAAATGTCGTTCTTGACGCCAAAGCCAGCCCAAGAGATAATCTCGGCCCGATACTGGTTCCTGATGATCATCTTTTCGTTATGGGCGATAACCGGGATAATAGTTACGATAGCCGGTTCTGGGGTTTTGTTGATCAACGTGATGTTCTTGGCAAAGCATTTATCCTCTATTGGTCTTGGGATATTGACAAGCCGCTGCTTTCTGTCGACCGTTTTACTTCGATCAGGTTCAACCGACTGGGCAATCTCATTCACTGAAGGTGAGTGGAGTGGAAAGCAGGGAGCAGGGGAGTGAGCGCACAACTCGTATTTCTTTCGGACTTACCTCGGTCTGATAGACAAGGACCATAACTCCGGCAGCTGCGGCTTGCTGTAAAGCCTCGCTATAGGTAGCATCTATGTGTGAAGCCGGACGAAAACGGTCCGCGTCCATTCGCTGAACAAGAAAGAAAATGCAGGTTTTTTGCCCCTCCTGCGACAGTCGTATAAGCTCATGAAGATGTTTTGTTCCCCTAACAGTCACTGCATCGGGAAACATGGCCCATCTGTCAACCGCCAAAGAGCAGTTCTTTACCTCAATAAAGGTGGAATCCTCTCCATGCATTATCTGCAGATCAAGCCGGGTATGGTCGGAAGTCCTGATCTCGGTCTTGATGATTTTTATATCCTGAAACTCGGCAATAAGTCCTTTCGCCAGAGACTCCGCCACCAATTTATTGGTCTGTGCAGTATTGACGCCTACCCAGGTTGAATTATCCTTAACCATCTCCAGGGTGAAGGGGTATTTCCGTTTTGGATTATCCGATCGGGAAAGACAGACCTGACTGTCCGGGGTTGAACAGGAGAGCATGGTGCCGGTGTTGGGGCAGTGCGCCGTGATGATTTCGCCGTTCTCCAGGCGCACATCTGCCAGGAAACGTTTATATCTTTTTATGAGGGTGCCCTGCACCAAAGGGGATGTAAATAGCATGAGAATTCGCCTGGTTTATAACATGTTAAGGTTGCGTATAAGTAGCGTTAGTGCTACATATTTGTAGAGAACGCTTCGTTTTTAAAAGAGGGAAAATTTGTTCCAATCTACTAAGATAGAGGAGGCATAGCTATGAAATTAGGCATCAACGGCTTGGGAAGAATTGGAAAACTTTCAATCTGGCACCACGTTTCACGAAAGCATTTTTCAGGAATTGTCGCCAATATAGGTCGCGAGGTCGGATGTGGGCTGGAGGATCTTGCCGCAATGCTTGAAAGAGATTCGACCTATGGCCGCTTAGGGAGCTATTTGCATGGTCATAAATGCCCTCGGGTCATCGAAGAATTAAATGAGGAAAAAGGCACAATGCTGGTCAACGGGGTGCCGGTCACTATTTTGCGCGCCACCCGTAATCCGGGCGAAATTTCCTGGCAGGAACTGGGGGTACGCCTGGTTGTCGATACCACTGGTGTTTTTACCGATCCCACTACTGATGCCGATGCTGCAAAAGGTGCCCTCCGTGGACATATGCAGTCCGGCGCCGAGAAGGTGATTCTTTCTGCTCCCTTTAAGATTAAGTCCAAGGGACTGGATATGCCGAATGATGCCATTACCACGATAATGGGCATCAATGAAGAAATGTATAATCCCGGCCAGCACTCTCTCATCTCTGCGGCCTCCTGTACGACGACCTGTCTCTCCTATATGATTAAGCCGCTCATGGAAAAAATTGGCGCGGATAAGATTCTCAGCGCCTCGATGGTAACCGTCCATGCCGCAACCGGAAGTCAGCAGGTACTTGACCGACTGCCCAAAGCCGGAGCCGTTGATTTAAGGAAAAACCGCTCTATTCTGAACAACATTATCCTGACCACTACCGGTGCTGCCAAGGCGCTCTCGCTGGTGATCCCGGAAATGGCATCCATCGGATTTATGGCTGAATCGGTGCGTATTCCTACTTCTTCCGGCTCATTGATTATTTTAGTGCTTAATCTGCAGGATGATTTCGAAAGCCCGATAAAACGTAATGATATAAATAGCATATATAAAGAATACGCAGTGCATAACAATTATCTGTTGTTTTCTGAAAATCAAAACGTATCGTCGGATATCCTCGGTTCCCCAGCGGCAGCTGCGGTGATTGAAGGGAGGGAGACTCATACCCGGACCGCCAATATTCAGGTCAACCTTGCCAAGGTCAAGGCCGAAAGTCTGGTGCCCGGCGCTGATCCTATTCTCAACGTGCCGGTAACCCAGGCCGTTGTCTACGGCTGGTACGATAACGAACTGGGTAGTTATACCAATATGCTCGGCGATCTGACCGTACAGATCAGCGAGGGGATGTTTTAAGGAAGATTGATTAAAGTACGATCGATGGTCAAAGCTGACCTTGGTGAAGTTTCGGCGATTGAACGTGAAAAGCTTTCGCCATGGTCGGCTGAATCAATTGCACAGGAATTGGAAATAGCTCTAGCAATTCAGATTGTAGCTGAGGCTTCAGATAGAAAAATCATTGGCTGGTGTGCCTGTAGAGTGATATGGCCTGAGGCCGAGCTGTTAAAAATAGCAGTTACAAAAAACAACAGGGAACGAGGTGTTGGTTGTTTGCTGGTTGAAAACCTTGTGGATGCGTTACAAAAAAGAAACATCAGCAGCCTTTTTCTGGAAGTTCGATCCAACAATCGTATTGCCTTGAACTTTTACGATAAACATAATTTTCTGCACGTTGGATCCAGGCCGGGGTACTATACCGATCCACCAGACAGTGCAATGATTCTTAAAAAGGATTTGTCTTCGCAAGCTGAATCCCGGTAAGCGGAGAAATAATCCGGGATTATTTTTATACTCGCTTGTCGGGTACTCTTTTCAGTACCCCCTTGAGGGGTGTAAGAACCTTCAGGAATTAATTTCCATGGATAGCAGGAAATAATTTCGAAGGTACTAATAATTTCAATCGAGGAGAGAGGTGTGAAATGAAATCTGTTCGGGATCTTCATTTACAGGGAAAGCGTGTGTTGCTTCGCGCTGATTTCAATGTGCCGATGGATGAACACAAGCAGATCACCGATGACATCCGGATCCGCATGGTACTGCCCACTATCCGTCATATCCTGGAGGCAAAAGGTCGATTGATTATCTGTTCTCATATGGGACGCCCCAAAGGCAAGAGGGTCGAAGAGTTCAGTCTGGCCCCGGTAGCCCGGCATCTTGAGT
>JBBRDD010000105.1:0-16557 GCA_038204235.1 Desulfobulbales bacterium | reverse complement strand
AACCATGTAGTTCCGGCGAGCAAAACCGACCAGTCCTTCCACTCCTCCTTTTTCATTGCCGCTGTCAGCATTGCAAAACCGGGCGGTAAAACTGTGATAGGCCTTGAATTTAGTGAAACTTTCCTGCTCGAGTCGCCGCTTACCCTGGAGTATTTTACGCACCGCCGTCGTCAAATTATCGTAGATCAAAACAGGGAAGATCCCACCAAAAAAAACGAAGGCCTGGATGTGGGCGTCAAAGAACGCTTGCTGACGCTCACAGGGATAAAAACGAACAAAGTGTTTGCCGGAATATTTGCTCCGCATGCAGAAAAACTTCAGCCGAACTTTTTCACCGCCAACTACCGCCGTTGCTGTGCCCCAATCTATCTCTGCTTCCTGCCCGGCTTCCGGTTCGCATGCTATGAACGCCTGGCCTGCAATATCAAGCCCTAATTCCATTTGTACCATCCGCACATAACGACGGACATTTGATTCACTGCCTTGATAACCATGTTCGGTTTTTAATCGATTATATACCCGCCGAGCTGTGTGCCGCTGCTTCTTCGGCTGATCTTTGTCCTTCTTCAACCATTCCTCGATAAACGGGCGATACGGCCCTAATACCGGAAACAGTTGCTGTCCTCGCTCGCTGTATCCCCATGCTTCACCTCGAAGGGCTTTTTTGATCGTGTTTCGCGAATGCCCTGTCTGCCTCGCCAGTTCGCTGATGTTCGTGCCATAGACCCGTTGGGCCGTCCTGATGTATTCGTACTGATCCATCTTGAGCAACTCCTCACCTCCTGGCTGAATGTCAAAAAAAAGTGACATTCTAACAGAAGATTGATTGCCCAGGGTGGTCAATTTTCGGTAATCACTACCCCATTTTGCTGGTCAATTTTAGATTAGCACAACCAAACTTATGCTGGAGCGAGGAAGGTTGTGAAAAAAGTTGGAAGGCAGGTGGGAATCAAACTCCGACCTCATGACCTTCGACGGCATGCAGCAACGTATGCCTCAAGGTCCGGTGTTCCTATTGAAATTATAAGCAAGATAATACTGAGACACGCCGATCTCACCACAACCCAACGCTATCTTGGCAAAGTTTCAGATTCTGAGGCTATTCGATGGGTTGAAAATCTGTATGGCAGATAAATGTCTTGTTTGCTTGAGGTATATGAACTGCGTGTAGAAACCAGACCTTCTCAGTAGAGATCTTGAGCTGGAGCTCTGTTGCAATGTTAAAAGGTGTTCTTTGGTAATCTCTATTTCAGAGTTGCTCCATTTCTGCGCGATTCCAATGATGTAGTCGATTCTACCCTCTCAGGAAGTATCCTAGTCGAGGCTCATTATTGATGGTGTGATATTGCCATTTTCAACCTTAATATTGCTTCTCTTTTGTCTGAAAAACACTCTGGAAACGTTCAATGTGCGATCTTTGTTCTTAGTAGTTTGTAAATATAATTGTGTAACGTATTCATTCATAATCTTCTTGAGAATTTGTCCCGATATTCCCTGGGAGTCAGGCTGGTCCTGTCCTTGAATAATCTACGAAAAGTGCTGGTGTTTTCATAACCTATCAGTTGGGTTATTTCTTCGATACTGTCCATTGTGGACTCCAGTTTTTTCTTTGCCTGTTCGATTCGGATGTCTTGGAGGTAGGTAAGTGGCGAGTACCCTGTTGCATGTTTGAATCGTCTCTTGAAATGCCTGGAGCTTATGCCGACAAAATCTGCAATTTCATTCACTGCTTTTAGCTCTCTATAATTGTCTTCCATGAACCCCTGAGCTTTCATTATTGCAGTATCATTATGTTTTATCTTATGGTGCTCGAGAAAATACGGAGCCTGACTTGTTCGGTTTGGTTCAATAAGGAGAGCTTTTGAACATACTTTTGCCAAATCATCAGATCCATACCGCTGAATGAGGCTCAGGGCAAGGTTAAAGTAGGCTGTAGCAGCCCCTGTACAAATCAGTCCATCGTCTTCCGTTAAAATCATTTCCGGCTTGAGTCTCACTTTCGGAAACAGATGCTGAAATTTTCTAGCGAACTGCCAGTTCGTGGTTGCCAGGCGGCCATCCAGCAGACCTGTTTCTGCAAGCAGAAAAGAACCGGTGCACACGGCAGCAATGGGGACTGCAACCTTATTATTCTTCACAAGCCAATCCCTGACTGAATGATTTAATTGTCTGCCCATGTTTGGTGATGGCCATATCGGCGGCAGAATAATGTATTCGGGGGTGTCAGCTTCTAGAATAGTTTTGTGGGCCTTAAGCTCGATGCAACCGCTGCTAGTGGCAGGTCCACCATCGATAGAAACCAGTTCCACCTCAAAAAGATTTTCTCGACAGCCTCTTAGTTTCTGATGCCAGAGATTGGCAACGCCAAAGGAGTCAAGCAAGCCAATTACTCCCGAATAGAAACAATCTTCCGTTACAAGAAAAGTAAACTTCAAGTAATTCTCCCTGCTGAGCTTTTACATCGTTTGCAGTTTCGCCTATGGCGCATTTTGCGCGATATTAGTCACAAATGCCACTTTATATAAAATGACGCAACTGATATCTTACCTGTAC
Source organism: Desulfobulbales bacterium (assembly GCA_038204235.1). GTDB lineage: Bacteria > Desulfobacterota > Desulfobulbia > Desulfobulbales > Desulfocapsaceae > Desulforhopalus_A. The sequence continues at coordinate 14,004 of JBBRDD010000105.1, read as the reverse complement.
ATCAAAAGTATCAACATACGTGTAAACCGTCATGAAAAGGATAATACTTAGCCGTGCTCACAGGAGTCTGCCGATGAAAGAATGGAAAAAGTCAAGCTGTGTACTCTGCGCTCAAAACTGTGGTCTGGAGATTCTCATTGATAATGGCAGGATGACAGGAGTTCGACCGGACAGGGAGAATCCGCGAAGCGAGGGATATGTCTGCCGCAAGGGGATGAATGTCATGTATTACCAACATCAAAAGGACAGGTTGACGCAGCCCCTCAAACGAATTGGAGACCAGTTTGTGCCAATATCCTGGGAAATGGCTATTGCGGAAATCAGTGACAAACTCCTGCAGATTCGTACCGACTACGGTCCACGCAGTTTAGCGTATATGGGGGCCAGCATGCAGGGTGGACATTTTGAAGCCGGGTTCGGTGTCAGTCTCATGAGGGCTCTCGGTTCACAATACCTTTACTCTTCAGCCGGACAGGAATTTAGTGGCGCATGGTGGGTCAACGGACGTGTGTTTGGTGGTCAACATATCCTAACGATTCCCGATGAACGTGAATCAGAAGTACTTGTCGCCTGGGGCTGGAACGGCATGCAGAGCCATCAGATGCCACAGGCTCCGAGAATGCTCAGGAGTATTTCCAAGGATCCGCATAAACAGCTGGTAGTAGTTGACCCGAGAAAGAGCGAGACAGCTCAGATTGCTGACATGCACATACCAGTTGCTCCTGGTACGGACGCTTTGCTTCTCAAGGCCATGATTACTATCATTCTCAATAATGGATGGGAGAATAAAGAGTACATACAGAAACATGTTGAGGGATTCTCTTCGATACGTGGCTGGTTTAATGACTTGAATGTGGATGCAGCGCTTGAGGTGTGCCAGCTGGACAGGGATGAGGTCGAAAAACTCTGTAGATTAATGACGACAAAGCGCTGGTGTATGCACCCTGATCTCGGCATCTATATGAACAGGCAAAGTGGACTCGCTTACTATCTTCTTACGATCCTGGCAGCATTGTGCGGAATTTATGGAGTTCGGGGAGGCAATGTCATTCCAGGAATGATCCGGCCGCTGGGTGGACATGCCGATGAAAGATCCACAAAAGTCTGGCGCACGGTTGCCACTGGGATGTTTCCTGCTGCGGCAGGCTTTTATCCGCCTGCAGTTGTGCCGGAAGAAATATTGAATGATCATCCGGAGCGTTTACGTGCAATTCTCGTCAATGGCTGTAATCCCCTGAGATCTTACCCCGACACTACCGCCTATGAAAAGGCGTTCGCTGCCCTCGATTTACTGGTTGTTACTGATATCGTCATGAACGAAACAGCCCGTTTTGCCCATTACGTGCTGCCTTCAAGTTCTCTGTATGAATGTTGGGATGGGACTTTCTTTCCATGGACCTATCCGGAAGTGTATTTCCAGATGAGACAACCAGCCCTGGATCCTCCCGGTGAATGCCTGGAACCCGCACAGATCTTTACTCTTCTCGCAGATAAAATGGGTCTGATTCCTGACATCCCGGAAGACGTTCATCAAGCTGCGGGAAGCGGTCGTCTCGTATTCGGCGCAAAGCTCATGCAGTGGGCTGCGGGGGAGCCAGCTATCCGCAAGGTAATGCCATTTATTCTTGCCAAAACCCTTGGTGTGGAATGGGGCAGCGCAAACAAGGCGGCATTATGGGGAATGCTGATGACCTTGCCGCGAGAAGCCAAGGAAAATGGCGTACGGGCAAACTTTGCCGCTGGGCCAGACCAGGGAGACCGCATGTATCGCGCCGTTCTGGATAATCCGCAGGGAATCTGGCTCGGACTCGCAGACACCGCAGAACCGATGGCCGGTCTGCGAACAAAGTCACGAAAACTGGAAATATATATTGAAGAAATGGCAGCAGCAGTACTCTCCCTTTCCCCCCAGCAAGAACAAGAGGCAATAGCGTTAACAGATGAATTTCCTTTTCTTCTCATGGCAGGGCGTCATATGCAGTACAACGCCAACACCCTCATGAGAGATCCGAAATGGAATGAGGGAAAACGAGCCTGCACCATTGCCATTCACCCTGAGGACGCAAGGAAGTTGAATCTTGTTGATGGTCAGCAGCTGCGCATAACAACTGAAGCCGGCAGCGAAACAGGAGAGCTCGAGATCACAGAGCAGGTACGACCAGGAACGGTCATGATACCGCACGGCTTTGGGCTTCTATATGATGGCAAGGTTTGTGGAGTTAACGTCAACCGTCTTACCAAAAGCACAAATCGCGATCGTTTCGGCACTCCGCTGCACAGATTTGTGCCCTGCCGTATTCAGGCAAATGATCTGCCGGACGGGATATAGCTTGGCCAACCCGGGATTACTGATCTGCCTACAAAAAGTGGAAGGACTGAAGGGACAAAAAAAGATGAAGAGAAAAGTACCTGAGATATCCGAGCTGCTAGAGCTAGGCGCTGCTGCTGCTGGATAACGGACAATCAGTGTCATGGTTCAATGCCCACAATCAACTAGAAGGACATCTGATTGTGGCGGCGGCAATTACGCAATCATAAATGCCATACCTCAACATGTGTCACCTCTACACTTTGATGACCTGTGCCAATCTTAGTCATCTGTAGATTTAATAGAAATTGGGGGTACTGCTGTTCAGAAAAATACTGGTATTTCCAAAAGCCTACCAATTAATAAGGTAATTCGAGATTCAAGATTATCTTTGGATATCTCTCGTTTGCAGTTACTCCATTTCTGAACAATTCCACCGAAACAGGCAGCTTTAACATGTCAGGAAGAAGTTCAATCGGCAGGCTGTGCTTTTAACTGAAGCTTGCCAAGAGACACCTCTCCGCGCTGAGAAAATCTTGTCTCATCTTGGTTTGTTGCGGGTAGATGAACAAAAACGCGGACCACCAACATCTCCAAAGAAATGTTTGGAAAAATTGCCGAACCTTTCGATGATGGTTGGCCTGAATATGCGAAAAATTTCATCGATGTGGCGGCATTATAATCGTCTGTTGCGGAACACTGTCGCTAAATATGAGTGATTGATGCCATGTTTTGCAGGAAAAGGTCTGGGTGGCCTTGGTCCAATGCTAGCTGTTAGTTATCAGCGTAAAAATAATTGCGAAAGCTGTCCTGAAAGATTATTTTTAATGTATCGGATCAGATGAACCTTCGTTGGAAAGGAATTTCAGGAAGCAGAAAGAAAGCTAGTACTTACCAGCCTTGTTGCACAGGGAGGCAGGATGAAGGAAATCGTACCGGCGAAGTTGATGCAACCGAGCAGCAAGGGAGTTCTTCACCGTGAGCGGCTCTTTCATTCCATCGAATGCGGCCGGGAGAAGAAAGTCATCTGGATTTCGAGCCCGGCTGGGTCGGGCAAGACTACGCTCGCCGCAAGCTATTTCCACTCCCACCGATACCCCTGCCTCTGGTACCAGGTGGATGAGGGCGATGCCGACCTGGCCACGTTCTTCTACTATCTGGGGCTGGCGGCAAAGAAGGCTGCTCCGCGACACCGTAAGCCACTCCCTCTCCTAACCCCTGAATACCTGCTCGGCGTCCCCGTCTTTGCGAAACGCTTCTTCGAACAGCTCTATGCGCGATTGAACGGTACCAAACGCCACCGTTCATTCACCGACAACGGAGCCCCTGCCATCGTCTTCGACAATTATCAGGATGTCCCCGAGGACTCCATATTCCACGATGTACTCAATGCAGGTCTTTCAGCCATCCCCAAAGGATTGAACATGGTCGTCCTGAGCAGGAGCGAGCCGCCCGCTGCCTATGCCCGACTGCGCGCAGCAGGCGAAATGAGTCTCCTCACCTGGGACGACATCCGGCTCACCGCCGACGAATCCAACGCCATCGCCTTGCTCAAGGCCGGGAGGGACATCCCTGATGAGACTCTCTCCCAGTTGTACCAAACCGCCGATGGTTGGGCTGCTGGCCTGGTGCTGCTGATGGAAAGCCGAGGACTTAAGGACTTTGATCATCAACCTCCCCGTGACCTTGCCCGGGAGGAAATCTTCGGGTACTTCGCCAGTGAGCTGTTTAACCGGGTCTCGCAGGAGAAATTAACCTTTTTGCTCGAGACTGCATTCCTTCCCAGGATGAACGTCCGGATGGCTGAGGATCTTACTGGAAACGCCAGGGCCAAGCGCATCTTCTCCGATCTCAACCGCAAAAACTATTTCACCAACAGATACGCCTCCCCTGTGCAGACGTTCCAATACCACCCCCTCTTTCGGGAATTCCTCCTGGCCAAAGCGCAGGAAACCTTGGTGCCGGAGCACATTTCTGACATAAGGATCAGAGCGGCCAATGCGCTTGAGAGAAACGGGTATGCGGAAGAGGCGGTAAGTCTTTTTTGCGAAGCGACTATGTGGTCCGAGGCGATACGGGTGATTCTTTCATTGGCTCCGATTCTCATTTCCCACGGGCGATGGCAGACCGTGCAGAACTGGATCGAGCTCATTCCCGACTGCGTGTCGGCAAATCAGCCCTGGCTGCTTTATTGGAGGGGAGTTTGCACCCTTCCCATCTTCCCGAATGGCGGCATGAACTACTTTGCCAAAGCCTATGAGCACTTCAGAAAGAGCAGAGATGCTGCAGGCTCATTCCTGGCTCTCTCGGGAATGCTCGACGCAGTCGCTCACAGGATGGATGGATTCTTCGAGTTTGACCGATTGATCCCCATGATGAATGAGCTTATGGAAGAATACCCTGAGTTCCCTTCGCCCATGATCGAGGGACGTGTGACGAACAGCATGCTCTATGCGTTCATGTTAAGACAGCCCAACAACCCTGATTTTGAACGGTGGGAGAATCGAGGCTTTGAACTGGCAAGAGACCTGGCCGACGCCGATTTGGCACTCCGAATCCTTTGCGGGCTGGCATTCTATCATTTACTTTCCGGCGAACTCGCGAAAGTGAAGCTCATTCTAGATTCATTTCATAAAAGACTCGAGCCTTGCGAGGCTTCTCCGGTTGCCCTGCTGCTTCAAAGAGACCTGGAGGTCTTCTATTACTGGCTTTCCTCGGACTTGGAAAAACATCAAAGGGCAGTCGAGGATGTGTTGGCGCTGGTCGAATCCACAGGGATTCATGTTATTGATGTTCCCATCCTTGGACACAGCGCGTCGGGCGCCCTCAGCCTCGGCGAAATCTCTAAGGCAGAAGGATATCTTGAACGTCTGCTTGCCGTTCTGCACATGAGACCCACAGCTTATGGTGAGTTTTTCTATCACAATTTGATGGCATGGAAATGCTACATCGAGGAGCAGCATGCCCTTGCCTCAATGCATGCGGACCTGGCTATGGAAAGAGGGGCTGCGTCTGGCTCACCTCAGGTGATGATGACGAATCATCTGATCAAGGCCATTGTGATGCATGCACTGAAGGACGAAGCCGGAGCGTCACTCCATCTCACCGAAGCCTTAAACATCTGCCGCTCAATCAAACTCTACCAGCTCGAATTCCCCGGATTGCTTATTGGGGCGAAGATCAACTTTGATGGCGGGTATGAGGACTCAGGGAGAGAATTCCTGCGCAAGGCCATGGCCATCGGCAGAGAGCACGGATACGCCTCCTGCTACTTATGGGTGAGTCCGATGGTGGCAAACCTTTGCGTCAAGGCCCTCGAAGCCGGTATCGAGACGAGCTATGTGCAGGGCCTCATCCGCAGGCGCAATCTGGTTCCGGATGTGCCCGTACTGCATCTGGAGACCTGGCCCTGGGCTCTCGAGATCTTCACCCTGGGGCAATTCGAGATCGTGAGGGACGGGGAAGCTGTCAGGTTTACGGGAAAGGTACAGCAGAAGCCCCTGCTTTTGCTCAAAGCCCTCATCGCCTTCGGTGGCAGGGACGTCAAGGAGGAGCATCTGTGCAATGCCCTCTGGCCCGATGCCGATGGCGACATGGCCCACCTTTCCTTCGGCACCACCCTCCATCGCTTGCGCCAGTTGATGGGCAAAGACAAGGTCATCGTCCTCAAGGAAGGCCGGCTCACCCTCAATAGGCAATCCTGCTGGGTGGATGCATTCACCCTGGAACAGGTTCTCAACGAGGCTGAAAACTTGTGGATAACCTGCCGGCGTTGTCAGGCCGACCCGCAGCGGTTGCGGGATACCGCGGAACAGGCGATTCAGCGCACCCAGAGGGCCATCACCCTGTATCAGGGGCAGTTTCTCAAAGTCGAACCGGACCAGACCTGGTTGCTCTCTCCCCAGGAGCGGCTGCGAGCAAAATATATCCGCGGTATTGAAGCCCTGGCTGGGTACTGGGAAGCCGCTTCGGAGCCGCAGATGGCCAAAGAATGCTACGAAAAAGCCCTTGAGGTGGACGATCTCGCCGAGGAGTTCTATCAACACCTCATGGTCTGCCATCACCAGCTTGGTCGACCGGCCAAGGTCCTTGCGGTCTACAACCGCTGCCGCTCGGTGCTGGAAGCCAGGCTCGGCATCGAGCCGTCGGCCAAGACCAAAGCCCTCCTGGCAACTCTCCGTTCCGGGCGATAAGGAGCTTTTAAGAAGTGCCTTGAGACCGTTCCATCCTCGTTTCTTCCGCGAAGTCACACGAAAAACCTCTCCTGTGTCCTTGGTCCAGTTCTATGAGCCCGCGTAAAAAATGCGGGCCTTTTCCCGTCACTCAGGTCGCTCTCTTCTTTGCAGGTTTTTTAAAAACTCAATTCCAGCGATTTGCGCCCCCTCTCCTCACCCCCAAGGCAGTTATACTTCAATCTAACTTTTGACCAAACCATCAATCTTACGAAGCCACTGCTTTCTTATGATCCGAAAATGATTTATTGCCGTCATTTTATTTTCGAATCTGTAAGCTATCCGTAAGGCCGAACCTGATACAGTAAAAGAAAAGGAGAGCAGTACAATTTTGCCGTAGAATTGGGCAAAAAAGCGAGGCGTGATCTTGTATTTACTCTGGTAGAGTCCAGCACGGTCTTTACTGACACAGCGCTGCAAATCAGGTTTGGCTTCGAGGCCTGGAAGGGGGTAGAGATAGGGGGAATTGTAGGATACCCTTTGTGTGCATATCAAGGCGAAGAAGCTCAAGATTTTTTTTGATGGAGGTGTGCCATGGCATATTTATCTGATTTTATAGTCTATTTGTGGCTACTGCCTGTTGTCATGTTCATTGTCATCCCGTTAGCCATGTTCGTTGTCTATTGGGGAAGCAGGATTTTGAGAAAGATTTCAGGTTCTGAAAGAACTGTTGCTGAGGCAAAACCACTTATAGGCAAGCGGCGGATTGAAGAAGTAGTTTCGTCTTCATAAGTCTGCGAAAATTAATAGAAAAGAGGGCTCTCTGTCCTGAATCTGCCTATCTTTAAGATCCATGGTTAAGAGGTAACTGTCGACCATGCCCTTCGCGGGGGGTGACAAAAGATGAACAATGTCGAAAAAGATGCAAACCGTTTCGAAGTAAGACCCTTGGTATCCTGGGATTACCCTTCTCTTGTGGTCATGTACGATGCGTTTGTCCCCAAGGGTTCGTTCAATGGCTTACCTCCTGAAGCCAGGGAGATCCGCCACAATTGGATTAAAGGAGTGATTAATGGCGGACCAAATTTTTTGGCGTGGAAGGAATTCAAGGTCATCGGGCACGTCGCCATTTTGCCATATTATTTTACTCATATGGAGGCTGAATTTCTGATCTTTGTCAGTCAAAATTCTCGAGGCACCGGAGTGGGAAAAGCTCTGACAGATGCTATTGTCGAAACAGCGAAAGAAATCCATTTGAAAAAAATATGGCTGTCAGTAGATGCGTGTAATTATCGCGCTATACATCTCTATCGAAAAGTGGGATTCACACGTTGTTTGGAAAGTAGTTCCATGACTGAATGGGTGATGGAAATGGAATTTGATTACATATCGCAAGAACGGCAGACATATAAAAATCGAACACCCTCGGTATTTCCACTATCAAAAAACACTCGTTTTGAACATCTCAAAACATTTAATGTTTGATATCGATTTTTCCAGGGACAGATTTTTATGAATTGCTTTGGCTGGACATCATCAGCAATGTCCTCAAATCCTGCCGTTTCAAGAGCCATTTTCCTTATAAACTAAAGACAGAAAACGGCTCGACAATTCTTCTACAAAGGGGGGTGGCATATGTTGGATCAAAGCGAACTTTTAACGGGAGTGGGACAGCTTTTCATCAGAGACCTCATGGCTACTATTGCCATCAAGGAGGCATACCCTGCAAGAGAAATTATTTTTCATGAAGGAGACCAAACTGTAAGTTTTTATACGATGATCAGCGGAAAAGTGAATCTGAGCATAGGAACTGGACACATTGTGTATACGATCAGTACTCCGGGGGAGGTGTTCGGTTGGTCAAGTCTTGTGGAACGAAAGACCTATACAGCAACAGCAAAATGCGTTGAACCGACATTACTACTGAAATTTGACCAGAATGATTTTCACAAGATGCTTCAGACGCATCCAAAATGTTCTGTTATTTTCTACAAGAATCTTTCAAAGGCATTAGGCAAACGACTCTTGGCAAGTTATTGCCTGAACTCAGTCAAAAAAGCGGGAAAAGAACGGGATGACTACAACGTCTGGGCGACCAAAAACCTCTTTCCGGTCACGGAAGGTCTTGGTGCAGGAAAGGAAGGCTTATCTTGAAATGGCAAGGGCTCTATCTTTCAGCTAATTTCATAAATTACTTGATAAGGAGGTCCATGATGAAAGAGACAATAATTATCTCATGCTTTGCAGTGTTGGCATTTTCCCTTTCTCTTCCTAACTTCTCTCTCGCCAGTGATCCTAAGTCTGGAGAGAAAGCACTGGTTGATGAATTCCGGAGCGTAATCCCAAAAGATAAGATTAAAACTGTAGATGATCTTTATAATAAATGGCAAGAAGTACAAAGTGGAAAAAGCAAGGCTATCATTATAGATATTAGAACTGAGGCAGAATTCGATGCAGGTCACATTCTCGGTTCTAGCAATATCGATTCCGGTCATGCCTATGGGCTTCCCAAAAAAATCGAGGATTCTAATGCTGAAATTTGGGTCTTCTGTCGTACAAAACACCGCGCCTCATATTTTGTCGGTATGCTCTACAAATACGGATACAGCAATGTATATCTGGCAGAAGGCGGCATAAAAGAATGGGTTGAAAAAGGATACCCATTAGTAAATAAATATCTGGGTGAAATCAAAGTTGCTAAGTATCAGGATAAACTCAAAGAAGACTTCTGGTACAGAGAGAACAAATAAAATCGCTCAACCAAGCGCTGCACATTGACCGCAAGGAGCGCAGGTTTATTGCCTGTCCCCCTTTGTATTTTCGGTGCCTATTACAAACTCCGAGTCCCCTTACGGCAAGTGAATTTGAACCTTAATCTTGCCACATCGAAGGTCTGAATATCTCGACAATTCTCTGGCTGAAGATGTCTACTGTTCATCCGAAATCGTACTGTCTTCAAAACCTAACATTAAAAACGAAATTTCCTATTAGAGCTTATCCATGAACACATTTGCCTCAGTCGTGAGAAGGCCTAACTGATCCCCCTAATTACCTCTCTAACGGTCCAGAAATATAGGAGAAATCTGGACTATTGAAAATCAGAGATTCAGTAGTCGCAGCAGTCAGTACCGCCATTCAAAATGGAGTAATTATCTCAATTGATTACATGGAACCATCTCCGACGAACCCAAGGTCGGAGACGGTTGAGTGGTACATCAATCCACACACTATTTTCAGTTACTATCAACCACGTTGCCTAACGCCTGTGTCGAAGTGACCAGCAAATATTCTCTGGAACAACCTTATGTCATCAGATGCTCCATTGTGGCCTTGTTTTTGGACCTCTTCCAGATTCGATCTGCTCAGGAATAAACTCAACCTTCGAGGGGTGCCTCTCAATTGAAGCTTGTCAAGAGAAAGCTAACGTCCGTCATCATCCGCGCAGCTTACTGCGTCGGCTGGATATCATGATTAGGCGGCGTTTTCCCCTTATCTGCTTGCGCACCCAACCAACTCGATATCGACTCAAGAACCGCTTGGTCTTCATAGAGCAGAGAATGATGCAGGCCACCTCCCATTACGATGAAGGTTTCATTCCGATTTCGCGTCGCGCCGGGTGGCTGGTTTGATGAGGAAATGGCAGCTAACCAGTTCTTTACAAATCCTTCTTCGCCGAACCCAAGTGCGTGACCCCTGAAGAGTTTCGCCCAAAGTACGCAAAGCATCTGCATGATCATTGTGAAAACAAGCAACACAACGGTAACAGCGGCAAGATAAACTATTAATGTGAAGATAAATCCCCCAATGGCCTCTAGTGGCGCCTGACGCCAAACTGCTAACCTGAGCATCCAGAGGATTTCCCATGTAACTACTACTGCGGTGATCACGACGATTACCCAAGCTATAGCCGTAGGGGACCAGACACGGAAGGGTATATTGGCGATCCACTCTATAAGACGAAGATATCCTGCTGCCTCGTCACCACGAGTTTGTATATTTAGCACAGGAACGTCATCGAATGTCACTTGGAGCGATGCAATAATTTCGTCCTGCATCGCTTTCAGTCGCGGAGCCACCTTATTCTCCAGCCAACGACCCACTCGAACCCCAAGCCGCGCAACGAAAAGGCAGACGACACTTCCGGGTATAAAAATGAACAATGTTCCAGATAGAATCGTTCTCGTCATGGGCTCGTACACCACTAAGCTGGCAACAAATAAAGCTAGATGGGCTAAAACGAGTAACGCCACGATAGATATTGTGATGCCACCAATCTTGAGAAGCCGTAGAGTCGGCTTTAAGCTAATCGTGGATTAGAAATGATGAAGGGCGTCCCGAGACAAACGATGCCGCCAAGTGAATCGCGGACACTTGCCTCGCGCAATGCGTAGCCGAGGACATTGCCTCCGTGACTGTGAGCAATTACATAGAGTAAGGCTCTTGGATGGGAGCTTCTCAACTGGCCAAGTCGCTGCGCGAGCTTGACGCCACCGGAAAGTCGCGCACCGTGGGAGTTACGGCCGCTCCATTCGAAGGGAGTCACGAGAACATTGCCGGGAATAGCGCTCCTGATCGTAGTCGCCATCCTTGATTCGGAACGCATCCAGTCTGCACCGCGAGCGAACGTTCCATGCACCAAGACAAGAATATGTTCGGGTTGTTCGTGTGCCAGAGCAAGCGCCTCTTAGTTCATTTCAGTTTATGTGACATTGTCGACATTCTCTCTAAAGCCCTATCGGTTGCCGAACAAGTTGGCCCAAGGACCGGGTAGTTGAGATAAGTGCCAACTTTTTCAGATTGAATCGTTTAGCTTCAAATATCGGTAATTCTACTGATTCCAAGAGCCAGGCAGACATCCTTTATCTTCATACCTATATCTGTCATCTCCTGAGCGAGTTGCACCTTTCGGTCACTTGGGTGGCAAATAGATCGCCGACCACCGGTGCAAATCGTCCTCAGTTTCGGTGATAAGCACCGGCATATTCTTAGATGTAGCTTTTTGTTCCGCTTTTTGACTCATGTTTGGTATCTCCAGCCTGGGTTTCATGACAAAACACTACACCTAAGATAACTTTTGCGTAGTGAAATGTCATGACCAAAATACCGGGCCAATAAAACCTGCCTCCGTGGCCGCGCCGTTGGCAGCTCTGTTGGTGAAAAGTATACTGTTGCCCGCGAAAGAGGAGCTCTGCGAAGCTTGGTCGGAGGCGCTCGAGACTTAGGCTGCATCGATTGGAGTACAGTCGGTTGAATCACTGAGTGGGGAAGCTGGTCACCCTTGAACCGGGACAAAATTGAAAACAACATGCAGTTCAAACAATCAGTTTCTACCGAGAATGACGACAGAACTGAAGGTTAACATTGCCGCTTTGAAGGTACGATCCTTTCGTCAATCGTCAGATTTAATAGATCTACTGTCGATCTCTGATTTTCAAAAGGCCGAATGCCTATCACACCTTGGTAACCCGATCATCAGAGATGTTTCCAAAGAATCTACCGAGACGACTGCTCCATTTCTGACCATCGTCGGCGTTGAGAGTACTTTCGTAGCAGTGCGGGCTGTTCGACCAATCGTGTTGTGTTTCAGTTACTATCTTGCACGCTGCCTGACACTCGCTCTAAAGTAATCTGCAAAAATGATCTTGAACAATCTAGATTTTCAATATGCTCCATTTCAGGCAATTTTTTTAGGTATGACCACAAGCAAACTTATCAGGAACTATAAAACTTATTGTTCTGTTCATTCGCTTTACATTGCCCAAAGCCATCTCTCCCAATAGCAGTAGCCACAATATCAGCCAAAAGGTTCAACACCAATTATTTTCTGTAAACGATTATTCTTTACTTGACTCCATCTGTTAGATTATGTAGAAATTTTGGTGGATAGCATAGGTCAACGCTTTTTATATAGATTTAGTTAAAACTACCTAAAGAAGAGACAGAAGGCTACGGATTTAAATAGATAGCCGAATAGCCTTAGAACAGCAGTTCCCGGCCACCCCGGAAACCCAGCAATAGCGTAATTTTAAAAAGGAGTCTTCGTAAACATTTTTAAAAAAATTGAGATTAACATAAAATTTACCTTGACATTCCAATAAGTCAGAAATCGCCTTTTTGTAAGCAATATCAAACACTTACAAGGAGGCTTAAATGTCCAGTCATTTGCAAGCAATTATAAAGCACCAGAAACGAGAAATGGCCCGAACCGAAGAAATAAAACTTCGCAAACACCTCAATGCCGACGCTCTAATTAACACTATGCGTTCTGGCTTTGAAGGGCTTGATGACCATCGTGCAGGCAATGTCAGCCACACTCTTGCGGATTCTCTTATGGCCGGCTTCGCCATGTTCTCGATCAAAGATCCCTCGTTACTTGTTTTTGATGAACGAAGATACAGCGCTCCCCATAATCTCATGACCATCTATGGGATGGGCAGTATTCCCTGCGATACTTCGATGCGGGAGATCCTCGATGGTGTCGATCCCAATGATCTCCGACCGCTCTTCAAGGCTGCCTTCCAACAATTGCAGCGTGGCAAGGTGCTGGAGAAATTTGTCTTTATGGAAGGCTGTTACCTCCTCAATCTCGACGGCACCGGCTATTTTTCCTCGGATTCCCGGCATTCCGATGCCTGCATGGAAAAAAGGAATAAAAAAAGCGGCAAGGTCACCTATTATTTGCAAACGGTCGGCGCGGCTATTGTCCACTATGATCATAAAGAGGTAATAGTCCTGCCGCCGGAGACCATCAGAAAACAGGACGGCGAGACCAAGATGGACTGTGAACGTAATGCAGTGCGGCGTTTTATCAGCAAACTTCGCCAGGATCATCCGCACCTTCAGTTCATTGTCAACGAAGATGCCTTGAGTTCCAACGCACCGCATATAGAAGATCTCGAAGCCAATAATCTGCACTATATTCTGGGCGTAAAAGAAGGGGACCATGAATTTCTTTTCCAGTACGTAGAAGATGCCGTGGCCAGGGGAGACGTCATGGAACTGAATATAACCAAAAAGGATATGCCTCACCTCACCCATTGCTTTCGTGTCGTTGACAATGCGCCGCTTAATAAATCAAATCAGAAGAAACGAGTAATCTTTGTCGAATACTGGGAAGAGAACTGCAAGACCGGGAAGGTGCAGCATTTCACCTGGATCACCGATTTGACCATCACCGAAGAAAATGTATTTCATTTTATGCGAGGCGCTCGCGCCAGGTGGAAGATCGAGAATGAGACGTTTAATACCCTGAAAAACCAAGGTTATCACTTTGGCCATAATTTCGGCCTTGGCAAGAAACACTTGAGCGAAGTCTTTGTCCTCCTCATGATGCTCGCTTTTTTGATCGATCAGATCCTGCAGCTCTGTTGCCCCTTATTTCAGGCTGCCTGTAAGAAATCTGTGACAAAAAGATCATTCTGGGAAAAGGTACGCGGTAGATTCCATGCATTTCACATCGAGACTATGGAGGATTTGTATCGTTCCCTGTTGGTATATAACCCGGTTCCGCTGCAATACTGACGG
>JBBRDD010000104.1:0-16592 GCA_038204235.1 Desulfobulbales bacterium | reverse complement strand
CACCATCGTTTCCGGGGCAATGGCCGAGCGAACCAAGTTTGTTGGCTATCTTGTGTATAGTGCGGCCATTTCAGCCTTTATTTATCCGGTTTTCGGACAATGGGCATGGGGCAGCCTGTTCCATGGTGACGGTTGGCTTGGCAAGCTTGGTTTTATCGATTTTGCAGGTTCGACAGTCGTCCATTCCATCGGCGGCTGGGCAGCGCTGGCCGGAGCAATAGTAATTGGACCTCGGATCGGCAAATTTGGTAAGGACGGGAGGGTGAAGGCTATACCTGGACATAATATTCCGCTGGCTGCCCTCGGTGTTTTCATTCTCTGGTTGGGTTGGTTTGGTTTCAATCCCGGTTCAACCACTGCGGGAACAAAAGATATCGCCATGATTTTCGTCAATACCAACCTCGCCGCTGCGGCAGGCAGCGTTGCCGCCATGGTTACGGCCTGGTTGATTTTCAAGAAGCCGGAAGTCGGCATGACTCTCAATGGTGCCCTGGCGGGCCTGGTAGCGATTACTGCGGGTTGCAACAATGTGACACCGGCCAGTTCTATTATCCTTGGAGCTGTTGCAGGCGTGCTGGTGGTCTTGTCGGTGCTGTTTTTTGATCGTATCCATGTCGACGATCCGGTCGGCGCCATCTCAGTTCATGGGGTCTGTGGTGCATGGGGAACCCTGGCTGCCGGCTTGTTTAACATCGGCGGTGCCACTACTCAAATAATCGGTGTACAGCTGCTCGGTATTGTGGCTGCCTTTATTTGGTCTTTCGGAACCTGCTTTTTGCTCTTTACCATAATCAAGAAGACAATTGGGCTGCGGGTCAGCGAGGAAGAAGAACTTGAAGGGCTCGATATCACCGAACATGGTGGTCATGCATACAATGACTTTCAGTTGCTCAACTGATTCCATGCAATAATCTGCCTTGCATGTAGAGATTGGCACCCAGGCGGGTCGGATCATTGTCTCGATGGAAATCGAAGCAAACGATCCAGCTCGCCTGTAATCTTTGACTAAGAGGTGACTTCGTTACATTGTCCTTTTTGATTGCATATTGGTTGTCGCAATTTTCAAAGCATTTCTGACAGGCACTGCAGTCGCGAATGGCAGTGCCTCCAACTTTTTCAAGTTCTGTTTTCCAACCATTCTTTTTCAACTCACCAAGAACCTCTTTTAAGAGGAATTCGGTGTTCCCACCTTTTTGTGCGCTGCCATTTACGGCTCGTGCATACAATATTTTCTCCTGTCTTTTAATGTGTCAGGTATTATCTTTCCGATAGTACCCGTGTATCGTCCCTCGTTGCCAAAATGAGTGTTGGTAATGGGAACTGGTGCACATTCAAAATGGACAACAGATCATCCACCCCACCTACCAAAGGAGGCTGTCATATGCCCAAAAAAGATCATTTCCATTCGATGCATAAATCCACCAGAGCCATTCATGCAGGAGGACTGGAACATACTGTCTATGGAGAAGTCTCCGTCCCGATTTTTCAGAGTTCCACATTTGCATTTCCCAGTTCCGAAGAAGGTGCGGCCCGATTTTCCGGGGAACAACCCGGTTACGTTTATACTCGCCTGGGCAATCCAACGGTGCACGCCCTTGAGGAAAATGTTGCTGTCCTGGAGAACGGATTCGGCGGCATGGCGACAGCCACGGGCATGGCGGCCATCGGCACGGTACTTTTGGCCTTCTTGAGCCAGCAGGACCACATTCTCACTTCTGATTGTCTCTACGGTTCGACGCTGGTTATGATCGAAAAAGAACTCTCCCGTTTCGGGATAACGTCGACCTTGGTGAATACTTCCGAATTGGAGAACATCAAACAGGCTATTCGGCCAGAAACACGGATACTCTTTATCGAAACCCCGGCAAATCCCACTATGAGCATTACTGATATAGCCGGTGCTGCTGAAATTGCTCACCAGCATGGCGCGCTTCTGGTGGTGGACAATACATTCGCCAGCCCATACCTGCAACGTCCTCTAGACCATGGGGCCGATGTGGTAGTGCATAGTCTGACCAAATTTATCAACGGCCACAGCGATGTCGTTGGCGGCATGATTGTCGCAAAGGATGAAGCGCTGTATAAAAAGATCAGACACTCGCTTAACCTGTGGGGCGGTACGATGGACCCGCATCAGGCCTGGCTCATCTTGAGGGGCGTTCGTACTCTTCCCTTAAGAATTGAAAAAGCGCAGCAAAATGCTCTTGAGCTGGCCGATTTTCTCAGTCACCATCCAAAGGTGACATGGGTGAATTATCCCGGTCTGCCTGCACATCCACAACACGAAATCGCTAAAAAGCAGATGGATGGCTTCGGTGCCATGCTATGCTTTGGGGTGAAGAACGGTCTGGAGGGGGGGAGAGTTGTCATGAACAATGTGCAACTGATCACATTGGCGGTATCCCTGGGGGGTGTGGATTCGCTGATCGAACATCCCGCCTCCATGACGCATGCTTCAGTACCTCGAAAGGAAAGGGAAGAGGCCGGTGTTCTGGATGAGCTCGTGCGCCTTGCCGTAGGGTGTGAAGCTGTTGAAGATATTCGAAATGATCTGGATCAAGCCTTGAATAAAATTTCGTGAGCTGACCTGCGTCTCTCCAGTGACCCTCTCTTCCCAAGTTGAAGGGGGGAGAGTGCCCTCGTTGAAGGCGGCTGGAAAATATCTTATTTGTGGAGCCAATCCTGGATATGCACCGGTTTTTTTATCTGCTGCTCCTGCAACATTATCTGTTCAGTCTGAATCCAGGCATCTTTGTCAATAGATCCAAAATTATGTGTTCCGGTCAACTCCCGGGTTGCGATTAACTGGAGTTTTGTTATTGCCGCATTGTTGTCTTTGTCCCGGGCGGCAATTGACGCAAGTGTACTCTCCTGATTTGCCGGAGCCATTGCATCTCGCCAGGCAGCAAGGAGAGCTGTTTGAAATTTTTCAACGACATCCGGATCTGTTTCAATCATCTTTTTTGAGGTGATAACGGAGTTGGCAACGAAATTCACACCAAAATCAGCAGGGTTGAAGAATCGAACATTCTCGCCCTCCGCCCGGAGACGGTCTTTGAGGATGACGCCCTGAGAATTGCGATAGACGGGCCAGATCTGCACTTTTTTTGTAAGAAAGGGGGTGAAATCGAAACGGACACTGTAAATTTGAACATCATTTTTGGGGATACCGCCTTTGGCTAAAAGGGTGTTCATGATGGTCTCATCATTGCCGCCAAAAGTGATGCCGATACTCTTGCCCTTGAGCTGAGACAGGGCTGTGATTTCAGGAAGCGTTTCTCGGTAAATCCATTGCAAGGGGTTAATTTGAAAAATCTGAAAAAGCACAACCACCTCTGCACCTTTTTCAAGAGCTCGGATCACCTGGTCTGCAGAAGCTACTCCAAAATCAGTCTGACCCAGCTCTATTTCTTTGATTGCATCTTTGCCCGGACCTCCTTCCTTTATCTTGACCTGAAGACCAGCCTTCCTGAAGTAGCCTTTATCCTCGGCATATATATCCCCGGCAACAGACGCGTTGAACAACCATTTCAGCCGGTATGTCAATTCCCTGGCGTCTGCGTGGGTACCCGCGGCCAACAGGAGTATTGCGAGCAGGACGAGCCCGAAGATCAGTTGATTTTTCCGCATGTGTTCACTTTTGGTAAATGTTGTTAATTCTCCGATGAGATAGCCCAGGCTTTCTGGATTCGCTCGCTGGCACTTTCGAGCAGCCCCTGGTAGACAGAAATGATTATGCCAATCATAAACAGAGCGACTAAAATTTTGGCCAGGTCGCTCTGGTAGAGCGCGATCCGGATAGAATAGCCGATTCCGGCGTCGGCAGCGATAAATTCAGCGACAATTGCTCCCGCCATGGCCAGTGTTGCACTTCCCGAGATGACCGTGGCGAGCTTGCTCAGGTTTTCAAAAGCACGGATTTTTACTTCAAGCTGCCATCTCATCTTGCCGGTGATAATATAAAAATGTTCTATGTCTTTTACTGGCACTGACATGACGCCAAGGACAGAGAGAAGGAGTGGGAAATAACAGATCATGGAAGCTATGAGCAATCGGGGGATGAAGCCGTCACCGAGGAGGATAAAGATAATTGGTGCAAGGGCAACAATCGGATATGCTTGAATATTGTAAGCAATCATCTTTATGAAGGATCCAATCCAGCTGGACTTTCTTCCGGCTATTCCCACAGTAAAGGCAAGGATTATTGAGATGATTTGACCCAATACAGTGACCTGGAGTGTGTTGAGTACATCAAAAAAATACCCTTTTGCCGTTTCTCCGGCCGTCTCAAAGATAAGCGGGACTCCGGGGATAACGTAATCGGACAATCCCAATACTAGTTTTACCAGCAAAAGTCCCGAAATTCCGGCAAAGTAAACGAGCAGGAACTGGTAGATTCGTCTAAAAAGCATTCATGATCTCCAGCATGGTCTCGTCGACTTTCTTTCTATCGACAGATTCCGAACTGCAACAGTTCTGGCCCTGAATTGTACAGTAGCTTTTCCCCGTGGACCCACCACCGCCAAAGACCAGGATCTCATCACAAAAGGTCGAGACCTCCATCAGGTTATGGGAGATATAGAGGAACATCTTGTGCGGAAAAATTCGTTTGATCGTAAGTATGATGGCTTGTCTCAGCTTTTCATCGACATTTGCCAGGCTTTCATCCAGAATGAGAATATCAAATACCTGAAGCAGGTATCTGATCAGGTTTATTCTGTTCTGCTGTCCCATTGAAAGCTGGTGGAATCGGGAACCAAGCAGAGGAGATAATTCGAAAATATTAATGAGTTCCTGCTTTAATCCTTCTTTTTCTTTTGCGACCACCTTGTCCAGATGCGCACCGGCACTTGACCAGCCGGGCAATCTTTCCATATTATATGAATAGAGAACGGTTTGTATATCGGTTAACTCTATCTTGCCCAGGAAAGTATGCCGATTGATATCGGCTATCAGTCGTGCAAATGAGCTCTTCCCCACACCTGATGGGCCAAAGATGGAATGGAACCCCGGACGATTGAGAGTACAATTCAAAGCATCAAGGACCTTATGGTCAGTACCCGGATAACTATACGTAATGTTACTGCATTCAAGGCGCATTATCAGTTGTGGTTAAAAAAAGAGGACACATCGGATACGTGGAAAACAATCGCAACCGTTTACCGATAATAATTCCTCAGGCAAGCTTGGCAGCCAGTTCCTTGCCATAGGCCTGGGCTACCTTGATGCCGCCATCGACCGAACTGGTTTTAAGCATCAGCGGTGTGCTGACCATATTCATGCCGTAAATGTTTTTCATGGTATCAAAAATTCGCTCCGCTGCTTCTCCGCTCCAACCGAATGAACCAAACGAACCACCTATTTTATCTTTCAGCTGAGCTCTTTCGGCCAGGAAGAGAAATGTCTTCATCCGGTCCATCATTGCACCATGATAGGTTGATGAGCCGAACACATATATGTCAAAGTCGGCAAGATCTGTTTCCCGCTTGATCTCCGTTACATCCTTTAAGGATACTTCAATTGCTGAAAATCGTAATCCTTCTGCGATAACTTCGGCGATCTTGCTGGTTTTACCGGTACGGCTTGCATAAACGATAAGTGCTTTCGGCATTGTGACGTCTCCTCTTGCGTAACTTTTATGTTATTATTTCTCTTTCAATTGCTGAGCCTGAAGTTGTCTCGCTTGTCTGCTTTTAATTATCTTGCTTATAAAGCGTTTGTCATCACCTGAGCAATACATTGATTCGTGGTGCACCATACAGAGGCCGGTTTTCCATAGCCCATGCGTTAATGTATAAAAGAAAAAATCGTAGAACCCCGCCCGTTGGAACGAGCGATGAAAATAGTACCCTGCATCTAGGTAGTCATCAAGGTATTGCCTTCATGTCTGGATCTTTGCAGATCCTAACTGTAGCAGTCGTTGGACGTTACCACCAACAATTGGCTATTTCAATTAATTATTCAGGTAGATCAAAGGATTGGATGGCCGTATCGGCTTTTTACGTTGTGGCGGAGGTTGGATGGTCCAAGGACCGGAAGGTTGTAAAGACGGTGCTCAGATTTGTGGGTGTAACTCTTATGTAATTGGAATGGTGGTTTTCTTTTGAATCATAATCGTTAGCAAAACAAATTTGACAAGAGGAACAAAACTGCCTTATCCTTATTTGAGTTGGGTAAAGACAGGCAGGTTTTTCAATAACCGGTTTTTGTGTAATTACCTTAAGAAAACGATACCTACAATGGGCTCAACGGAGGCGAACACGTGACAACGCGACACAACACAATATCTTCGGCAATTCGGCATAACATTCGACAACTTGAGCTTTTGGCAAACTTATCAGATGATGAACTCGACATTTTAGTGAAACATGCAAAGATTCGCTCACTTGATGAAGATGAAGCGCTTTTCCATGAGGGTGACAACGGGGACTTCTTCGCAATTGTTATAGATGGCCGTGTGGAGATTACCAAGCGCGCCGAAAACGACACTCCAGTTGCGATAGCTTCTCTGACACATGGTGCAACACTTGGCGAAATGGCACTAATCGATGGTGAAAGACGATCTGCATCAGCGATTGCTACCGAACCGTCTACTTTCTTTGTGCTTTCCAGGCAAAGCTTTGACAAACTTATCGAACAATCTCCACGATGCGGAGTAAAATTAATTCAAAAAATTGCTGCAATTCTCTGTTCAAACGTACGCCGAACGTCGAACCTCTTCGCAGATTCGATCGAGCCATGCCTCCGACAGCAACAGACCTTTTAACGGCTACTTTTTTCGGCTTATGGACAATCAAAAATAACGAAGAAACGGCAAGGTTTCTTCGTTGTTTAGTCCATTTCCTAGAGAGGTTGGTTACTTTTTGTCGGTTTCAATATAGTGGGCGGCAGCTAAAGCAGCTGTGCAGCCATCCGCCGCAGCAAGAACGATCTGGTTGGCGTACTTTTGTCGCAGGTCTCCGACGGCGAATATGCCTGGAATAGTCGTCTCGCATTTTTCATCGGTAATAACATAACCCGTAGTATTGAGTTTGATACCGGCCGGAACAATATGATTGTTCGGTTTAAAACCAACGAAAATAAATACCCCGTCGGTGGCAATTTCGCTCTTTTCACCGGTTTGTGTATCTTTTAAGGAGAGACCCCGGACGCCTTTGTCGTTGGCGAGAATCTCTGTGGCGACAGTGTTGTAAAGTATCTGAATTCGTGACTCTCCCAAAACGCGTTGCTGCAGAATTCGACTGCCTCGAAAAGCATCTCGACGATGAATGAGATAGACCTTGCTGGTTATTTTGGCCAGGTACAGGGCATCTTCCAGGGCCGTATCACCGCCACCGATAACCGCAACAATCTGGTTGCGAAAAAAGAATCCATCGCAGGTCGCACAATATGAAACCCCTTTGCCGAAGTTTTCTTCTTCTCCGGGGATTTGGAGTTTTTGTGCCGTTCCTCCCGCTGCAAGAATAACAACATGGCTGTGCAAGACGGTTCCATCCGCCAGACGAACTGAATGGTATTTTATTCCAGGTTCAGTTTCAACAGCCTCTTTGTCTATAATTTCAAGATTATAGTGTTTGGCATGCTGAAGAAATTTATCGCAAAGCTCAAACCCACCTATCTCTATAAAACCAGGGTAGTTTTCCACGTCTTTGGTAATAGATACCTGTCCACCTGGAACGCCTTTTTCGATCAAGACTGTCTTTAATGCCGCCCGCATGGCGTAGATTCCTGCCGTGAGACCCGCAGGACCTCCACCCAAAATTATTACATCATACAACTCTTCTGCCGACATATCGTTCTCCTGGTTAGTATATATTCACTGAGTTTGTTGCCTGGAAAATGCAAGTATTGCTCTTTTTCTCGAGTCAACGCATGTAGTTAAAAAAGGTTCTCGGATCCAATTTTCTGCACTCCGCCACATAATAATCATCATGTGACAGATGAACATCTGTGTTTTCTCATGCCGTAGAGTCATGGTAAGATGATCTCGCGATTGCGGTTCGTTCTGGACCTCCTGAAATTTTGTGCCAAACCAGGATGAATCGGTTTACCTGGTAATCGCAGCTTTCAGGGAGTGAGGCACTAAAAAGGATCGTAGCCGTATTTTTGCAGCAGTTTGTCCCGTTCCTTTTCAGCGTGCTGTTTGTACATGAGATACAAGGTATCACTGTCAGGACGAACGCCAGTGTAAATCCTTCGAATCTCAACAAGCTTCTTCCAGTATCTTTCGTATATTTCTTCTTTCGTCATAAATTGAAAAATTATTGGTTCTTTATGACCTTGTCAAGTAACCGGTCGATAAGGCGAGTGAGTTTCTCTACGCAAAAGATAATTTTGACATTGCCTTAATTTAGCTGATAAAATATGGCGCAGTGATACTTGTGCAGCAAGGTATAGAAAATTTCATTCCGGGGCGGGGCAGTGGCAAACACACAGCGACCAAAAATAAAAGCCGATATAAAAAAAAACAGGCTCTATATCACCCTTTCCGGACACATCACCAAAAATATTATCGATAAAGTTTATACCGAAATTCGATTTTGTGTAGTGGATCTTAAACCCGGATTTGATGTTGTTACAGATCTCTCGCAATGTATTATCGGAAATTTGAATGGCATTTCCACTGTACGGAAAATTATGGACTATCTTGTCGCCAACCAGGCGGGCCAGATCGTCCGGGTTATTGGAAAAAAGAGTCTTTTTTTTAAACAAAGCCTCATGTTTGCAACCAGGTTTCAAGGCTATTCCGTTACATATGTTGCTACGATTCAGGAGGCTGAAGAGAAGATAACAAATTGCGCCAGGCGCAATGCTCTTCGCTTCCCTATGGATCAACAACCAATCGAATACAGAATAAATCAAGAAGAGGGGAAAGGGGATATCATAGATATTTCCATAGGTGGGTGCGCAGTGCGGGCAAAAACAGCACTACCGCTTATTCAAGGCATGGAAATTTCACTGACTATTCCTTTACATCAAGATCATGACTCTCCAGTATCATTTACTATTGCTGCAACCGTAGTTCGGGCACAAGAAGGTATGTTCGCCGTTCAATTTCTGGATCTTAGTGATGATCGGAAAGAGGAATTGTACAAGTGTCTTGCCTATGAAGCAGGACGCGAGATTCCTCAAAAGTAATCATTCCTCGAAAAAAATTCGCCAGCCTCCTTGGCTCTCTTGTCCCATGCTATGAGGCTAGGTTTTAGTCGAAAGAATCTCTACCCCCACCAGTTTAGCCCACATGTCACCGAAAATCCAGGGCACTACCACGTCACCCAGCCGGGCTGGATCAACCATCTCGTTCATGTTGCGTATCTGTTTTGACTGTCGGAATGCTATACTAAGAGAAAATAAAAGAGCAGAGTCTTACAGGTTAGAAAGCAGTTATTTAAGGAGTAAATATAAATAAATTTGATAACCATGCCTGCATTGTGATACATCATAGTAAGGGAATCAGTCAGAAGCGTGCTGGAATCGGCCGACTTGAATAAAAAAAGACTCTCTCTATTGTGATGATATTTCGGTGAGTTGTCTTTATGCTAAAAATTATGGTCTCTTTATGATGGGGTATTTATGTTGAACAAGATGAGCATTAAATGGCGAATGTTTCTGATCCTTATCGGCATCGTTATCCTTTTTGGTGTTATGTCTTTTTTTGCCTTTAACATGTCCGCCCAGGTTCGCGATTTCGGACTGAAGGAAACTGGCGCGGTAATGATGGAGGATCAGAAAGCGAAGATCAAGGTGGCAAGCCATGCTATGGCGGTGGCAATACAACAGGCCATAGAAAAAGCAGGCTATGCCGGTCAGGATGAAAAGATTAACCTGATTCGCTCCATGGTTGATCCGATCCGTTTTGAAAATGATAGCTCCGGGTATTTTTTTGTATATCAGAAAACAACGAATGTGGCGTTTCCTGTCAAAAAAGAGAGTCAGGGAAAAGACCTTGGGGAACTCAAAGACAAAAATGGAGTATTCGTTATCCAGGAATTGGCTAAACAGGCGCAGGCTGGAGGTGGATTTGTCTCCTATGTATGGCCTAAACCTGGCAGTGGCGATACTCCGAAGCTGAGCTATGCGGAAATGATTCCCGGACTTGATATGTGGATTGGTACCGGGGTGTATATCGATAATATCGACCACACGAAGGCGGCATTGAATGCTAATATGAGAGAGTTGACTCGTGGTAAGGCAATCAATATGCTGGTTATTGCGGGACTGATCTTTCTGGCAATTATAGTCCTTAACATCATCATCGTATATGGCATCACCTCGGGCCTCAAACAACTGATCAGCAATTTCCGAGATGTGGCCGAGGGAGAGGGCGACCTGACGAAACGTATCGTCATTCGATCCGGTGACGAGCTTGGTGAGTTGGCAAAATTGTTCAACGTTTTCCTGGAAAAACTGCAGGGAATAATCAAACAAATTGCCGAAAGTTCATCAAGTGTAAGTTCAAGTTCAACTGAGCTTGCTGCTATTTCCCAGGACTTGCTCGCTAGCTCGGAAGACACCTCACAACGGGCGAACAATGTGGCCACCTCTTCGGAGGAAATGAGTGCAAATCTCAATAATGTTGCTGCTGCAATGGAACAATCCTCCACCAATACCAATATGGTAGCATCAGCAGCAGAGGAAATGACTGCGACCATAAATGAAATAGCCGAAAACGCAGAGAGAGCCAGAAGTGTTTCTGCTGCTGCCGTAGGACAGGCCCACAGTGCTTCTGAGAAAATGGCTGAACTGGGCCAGGCGGCAGACAAAATAGGCAAGGTCACAGAAACAATTACCGAGATTTCCGAGCAAACTAACCTGCTGGCCCTGAATGCTACAATAGAGGCTGCCCGGGCAGGTGAGGCTGGCAAAGGATTTGCGGTCGTTGCCAATGAAATAAAAGAACTGGCCAAGCAGACTGCTGCAGCTACCCTGAATATTAAAGGACTGATTGACGATGTTCAAGGTACCAGCAAAACAACCAGAGAAGAAATTAATGAAATTTCCTCGGTTATTGGCGGGGTGAATGAAATTGTTGCTACCATAGCAGCCGCAGTCGAGGAACAGACGGCTGCAACTAGGGAAATCGCCAACAATATTTCCCAGGCCAGCCAGGGGATTCAGGAAGTTAACGAAAATGTGAGCCAAAGTTCTACTGTTGCGGCTGATATTACCCATGACATTACCGAGGTTTCTTCCGCGGCGAAAAGGATATCTCAAAGCAGCATTGAAGTTAAAGACAGTGCTGCGAAGCTCCAGGCACGCTCTACGGAATTGAATGCAATAGTCGGTCGTTTCAAAGTGTGAAGATGTCTGCATTGCAATATTTCTAACACGCAGGGACGATAATCCCCTGCAATAGATCGCTGATAGAGAAACGGCGGGAACCCGGTTCAGATAATTCTGGATCGGGTTTTGTTTTTGTACTGGATGAACATCCTATACTGACAGTCATCTCCAGAATTACTTTGTTGTTTGGTAATGTCATCTCTGCCGATGCAAATTCAGGATTTTGAGAAATCTTTCTGTCTTACAGAAGGGTTGCATGAAGCGCAATTGGAAGACTCAAACCAGGATAGAACCCTTCTGTCCCGAATGATAGCAGATCCCTCAATTGCCTTGGCCTTCTTTTTCAGTTCACTGGCAATTGAGGATACTTCGGCTGCGGAGGTGATATGATGTACTTCAGTACTCACTATTCCAACGGAGATGGATAAAAGTGAAAAAACTTTGATGTTTCCCTCCCGATCAGTGCTGGAATAACAGCCACTTTCAATGGATTCCTGAGTATGAAATCTCGGCAACTGCTTTGCGAAATCCTCAATAATAGCTTCACAGGCAGGAATAGATCTTTTAGGTCGAGTAATAACAATAAAATCATCACCTCCTATATGACCGGCAAAGCCAATTCCATTGAGAGTAAATTTTTTAGCTGCTTCGGCAATGATTTTACCTACCGCATTGATTACCTCGTCACCGAGAGCATACCCGTGCTTGTCATTATACGGTTTAAAATAGTCGATATCTATATAACAGACATCAAACTGAATCGATTGGGATAACATTTTGACAATTTCCCTCTGGATGAACTCATTACCCGGCAGTCCAGTGAGAGGATTAGCCCCCTTAGCAAATTTAATGGAGTTATTCGTAACTGCCTCGAGGATGGACCCAACTGCCACGGTGCCGATAAATTTCCCACTTCGGGTAACACAAATATCATCATACATATATGTGCTTTCTCGCATGTTGATTTTCTTGGCAACTTCCTCTATTGGCGTATGATGCGGGACTTGCACGAAGTCTTTTTCAAGAATATTATCAATCTTTCTGTAATAGTTGAGGTTCATGCCATAGCCATGGCGGCCAACCATATGATTTTCCATAAATCGATGCCTGTTGATGACGCCACATACCGTATCTCCTGAAAGTATGGGTAAGCAGTGCAACTTAAGATCTTCTGAAAAGCGATTATGAACCGTTAATACATTGTCGAGCACGTGGGCTGGTTCTTGATAGGAAACAATATCTTCAATACATATTGGTTCATCAAGTTGGGTATTCGATGTGGATATTTTATGACTGCTGGAAGGAATGTCTATCGCGTCGGCTGATATGAGATTAGATGATGGCCTGGCAAAATAGTATCCTTGCAAAAGTTCGATGCCGAAGTTCTGGCAAATCTTCAAGTCATTGTCCGTCTCTATGCCTTCAGCTATCACATGAATACCTATTCTATGGCAAATTGTGGCAATGGCATCAATGAGGCTGTAATTGATATGAGCACTATCGATATCATGGATAAAATGTCGGTCAATTTTGACAAAATCAGGTGCAATCAAAGACAACATTTTTAAACCTCCATAACCTGCACCAAAATCGTCTATAGCTATTTTGAATCCTCGATCACGGTAATGACCGATGGCTCGGAGAAATAGAGGATAATTAGAAACAGCTTCCCGTTCGGTGATCTCCAGAATAACCTTTTCCTTTTTGAGGCCCCATGCTTTGACCAATCTCTCAGTCTCACCAGGGCTATGAACACTTTGCTGCAAGGTTGTGGGACAGACATTTATAAAGAGCAGGGAATCGGTCTGACCGATATTCTGCTCTGCCGCTAAGCGAATTGCATTCTCCCTGCATAGCATATCAAGAGTGCATGTTTCGTTGCAGATTATGGCCCGTTCAAAGAGGTTATCTATGGAACCGAAAGGATTTTCACCACGAATTCTGCATAATCCTTCATAAGCATAAATGTTCTGACTGGCTGTTGAAACGATAGGCTGAAAATGGCTATAAAAACTGTTGTTTTTGATGAGTTCATTCAGAATTCTTTTATCAAAATCGCAGGTAATGTCTCGGTCTTGTTTTGTCTTGCGATACTCATCTGGATGTAAAGCCACTCTCTCCATTTTGTCACTCGCGCTGAATATTTCTTTGTTAATTAATTAGCTGACACCACGGTATTTCATCATAAAAGAAATAACTAAAAGAGGTGAATTTCAGAATTAAACGAACATCGACATGCCGTTGGTGACCTTTTACCTTGATGCCTCCTTTAGAGACAGTTCAGGGCGACTATAATCAGCCAGCTGTTGAAGCCGTGCGGTGGTGTCATGCAAGAGTTTAGTTAGCTGGCTTGATATTTCACTGGAAAATTCATGTACTTGGCCAGCAAGGTTGCGGGTGCTGGTTGCGGCAGCACTCACCTCGTTAATACTCGTTGAGACAGTAAGGGTGTTCTCCGATGTACGGCAAGCAAGGTTTGCTATATTGTTGGTCACCAGCTGCTGACTGGAAACAGCTTGGGTAATGTTGCAGGTACGTTGACTGAGGGTCTGCATGCGCTGGTCAGTCTCCTCAAGGTTGTTGAACAGCACCCAACTTGCTTTCTGAATTGCCGTTACTTTGTTCATAACATCATCGGTTGCTTGTGCAGTTTTGTATGAGAGTTCCTTCACCTCGGTGGCAACGACCCCAAAACCTTTGCCGGCAATTCCTGCTCTGGCTGCCTCGATGGCAGCATTGAGTGCCAGCAGCTTGGTCTGGCTGGTAATATTTTCGACTGTCTCGATTATTGTTGTGATCGCCCTTATGGATGCATTGAGTTCATTATTGTAGTGTTTCGATCGTGTGTTGCTCTCAAGTATAGTGGCAACAATACTGTTTTGATCTTGAATCTGTCTGTTGATTTCCTGAAAGGCTGCCTGCAGTTGAACCGTAGATTCCGAAACGTTGTTTGTGTGCTCCGCAGTATCACCTGCACGCAGGGTTACGCTTTCAGACTGGGTTTCGGTTGAAATGGCTAAATCCTGTAGCGAGTCTGCTGTATGCACCAGTTCTTTTGCCCGAATCTCTAAGCTGTTAACCACGTTGGAAATGTTCGTGAACATCTCGTCGATGATCGTCTTTTCCTTAACCTTTCGTTCGTTCTCACTTCTTATTTCCATCAGAGCTTCACGGAAGTTGCTTATCGCTCCAGAGAGAACTCCGATCTGATCTTTCCTCTGTTGGTATGGAACTACCGGTGATCTGCCTGAGCGGATCGCATCAATTGTATGGGTAAGTTTATAAAGTGGCCTTTCAACGATAAACCGTACCAGAACAAAGAGCACTATCATGTTAGCCAGGATAGCAAATCTTCCTATTAGTAAGGAAAATTTGCGCTGTTGCTCGCGGATTGACGTCAGTTTATGCTCCATTCCTCTGATTTCCTCCACGTGCTGGAGTATCTCGTTCCGAGTAGCTTCCGCCTTCAGACTCTTATCTGCCACCTTTGCGCTCAATGCATTGACTCTTTCACGAAGAGCACTACTGCTATCCACATTTTGGGAGATCGTCTGAATGAGATTCCTTAGTCTTGTCTCATCTTCTTCGACATTTTTGCTAGCCAGTTTAATGCGTTCGACCTTATCCTGGAACATGCCATCCTGATTAAAAATACCGCTCGAAATAGTCAGGTTACCACCTGTTGATTGTATTACAAATTTGTTCTTGGAAAGATCTTGACGCTCTTTCCGATTAAAAAAAACAGTATATGCTGCACGTCCGTTCATTATTTGCCGGTCTGTAACCCGAAAAGTCTTTTCCACCCCACTGGCAATATCTGCCCGCGGATCTATCTTGAAGAACTCGGGAAGAGCAAGGAATTCTTCCTGCAGAGAAACTATCGCCGCCCGAAGATTGGAACTGAGTTGTTGCTGTATTCTCAGTAATTGGTTGACTTTTTGGTTTACCGTATCACTCGACTGCAAATTGACATACAGAAGAGCACCAATGAACAGATTGGAGGAAACCGCAACTCCAATGAGAATTTTTACACCAACGGTTATCAGCTTGCAGCTGATGTGTCTTGGGAGGGACATTTGTATCCTTAATAAATGAAGAGCTGCTACAGATAGCATTAACAATAATGCCGGTTTCTATGCTGACAGGTGAATAATCACGGGCAGACCAACCATAAAAGAGAAATGTTTCGATTGGATTATGTTATTGTTAGGGTATACACGCGAACTGATTCCCCTCTCAAGTTCGCTTATTGGCCAGAAGATTATCGAGAAATCCCCTTACTGCGCTCTTCCCCATCCTTTGGGAAATTATGGAATCGCTCGCCTGTCATATTCGTTTGATCAACTGAAATGTTCCTAAGCAAAAGGCCGGAAAGAGAGAATTTGGATCTGTTGGGACAGGCAGATGTGGGCGCTATTTTTCTGGCTATATATAGACGAAAACATCCTGGATACTCGTTCAGGCTGGAACTTGCTGATAGAATTAGCTATGCTATCTTTGATAATCCTTGGAGCATAATCAGTAACTGATGCTGCAGATTGTGAGTTGCCAAGGTTTTATAGAATTAGTTGGGCAATATCCATTGCCCAACTAATTGAAAGTTTTTCTGAAGCCCAGTGTTATCAAGTATTTATGGTATATTATTTGGCAAGACTTCACTAGGGGGCTAGCATGAATGAAAAGGATCGGAATTTAAGGAATATTCAACTTTTTATCAAGAACGCCCCCGTTGCTATAGCCATGTTCGATCGAAGTATGTGCTATCTTGCTGCCAGTAATCGCTGGATGGTCGATTATCATCTGAGATATGATGATATAATCGGTCGCTCCCATTATGATATTTTCCCCGAAATCCCGGATCAGTGGAAGGTGGCACACCAAAGTGGTCTGGTCGGCAATGTTGTACGGAACCAGGATGATTGCTTTGAACGTGAAGATGGCACGCTTCTTTGGTTGCGTTGGGGATTACAGCCTTGGAATGAACCGGACGGATCGGTGGGAGGTATTATAGTTTTTACAGAGGATATGACTGAGCAAAAGCAGGCCTTGGACATGTTGCAGAAAAGCGAGGAAAAATACCGTGGATTGTTTGAAAGTATGAACGAAGGGTTTGTTCTGCAAGAAATAATAACTGATAAAAATGGAAGACCCTGTGATTTTCGTTTCCTTGAGATGAACCCTGCCTGCGAACGCCTGACCGGATTAAGTCGAGCTGAGATGATCGGTCACTGCGTGACTGAATTCGTCCCTGAATCGTCTTGGATTGCGCGATACGGCAATGTTGGACTCACGGGAAAGCCAGAACGATT
>JBBRDD010000103.1:0-16796 GCA_038204235.1 Desulfobulbales bacterium | reverse complement strand
GGCCTTGCAGACCTTTTTATAAAAATCATCGGTAAACGCTTTGACGTCGATATTAATGGCATCCAGAAACGGCGCCAGATGGCGGGTCACTTCCGGGGTCATATAGCCGTTGCTGACAAAGACGTTTTTCAGCCGGCGTTCACGAGCCAGCACGGAACAATCGTAGGCGAATTCATAGAAAATTGTCGGTTCCACGTAGGTGTAACAGACGCTTGCACATCCGGTGCGCTCGGCTTCATCGACTATGGCCAGGGCAGTGCGCTCCCTACCGGCTATTTCACCGTTATTTACATGTGGATATTGCGAGATATCGTAGTTTTGACAATGGAGGCAATGAAAATTACAGCCGACAGTAGCGATGGAATAGGCCTTGCTGCCCGGCAGAAAGTGTAACAGAGGTTTTTTTTCGATGGGGTCAATGCTCTCGGCAATCATCCGGCCGTAGACAAGGCTGTATAATTTTCCGTCACGATTTTCCCGCACCCCGCAGATACCACGCTTCCCATCTTTTATGTGACAATGATGGTTGCACAAAGAACAGATTACCTCGTGCTCTTTGCCGGTGTTATAGAACATGGCCTCTTTCATGTGCTCGCCTCCTGATTTGATCTTTCCCCGGTCAACATTGAGTTTGCGTTACATCATCTGTCATTTGATATTGCTCTCGGCTGATTTGGCCACGATTTCCAGCTCCCTCTGACAACAATAATCAGTTGTCCCACTGACGCCAATAGCCTTTGTCGGTAAGCAGGGAAAAGATTCCTAAGACTGACCAAATTCTGCTGCGGCGATTTTTTCAATTGATAGCTTCCATCACTTTGCCGGAGTGAAAATAGTCATTTACACCAGATAGATAAAACATGTTTTGCGTGAACTAATAAAAGAATTTTTTTCCACGAAGGATTATAAAAAACGGTAGTTAACGGTTTTTTGCGACTTTACTTTTCACCGGTCGACAGTTAAATTCAACCTTTCAATAGATTATTCATCTGGATAATAATTTCAGCTGTTGCCACGAAAAGTCAAACAGCCGTAGACGGATGAAGGCTTCGCTCGTCAGGTTCTCCCTGGTTTGGCCGTCGTAATAACCATGATTGACCTACGATCATGGTTTCAAATGATGACCAATACCTTTCTTTAAACAGGTATACGACCCAAACCGCCCGGACTGCATGCAGCAGTACCGTTAAGATTTCTGGATAACAGGTATATTACCATGGAAGACAAGAGCGAGACCAGAAAGGACCCGGAAGATCAACGGGCAACCTTGTCCGAAAAACTGGATGCCGTCTACAAACCCCTGGAGATGACCCTGGCGCAACGACCGGGAGTCGGCGGGCGTGCTCAGTTGATTGTGAAAAGCAGAAAATTTCGACAAGACTATATTGATGAACTGAAACGCGACCTGGAAGAAATCACCGGGGAAATCATAAAGACGGAATCCCTCAAGGATATCCTGTCAATGCTGACCACCAAATATGCCATTGAACGAAATCTCCTGTCCATTGAACGAACGTTGCTGGCGGAAGAAAATTCTCTACTGGGAGAAAAACGAACTCAGGCAGCCGTAGAACGCACGGAAATGTCGGAAAACCGGAGCGGGCTCGCCCGATTGCGCACCCAGTTATCACAACGCCGGGTTTTTCTTGCCGAAAAAAGAACACTTATGGCCCAGCAGCGGACCTTTTTGGCCAAGGCTCGCACCGAACTGGCCTTCATGCGAACCGGTATTGCTCTCGTGGTCCTGGCCATCGGACTCATACGCTATTTTGGTATCGGCTGGTGGACTTTAGCCGATGGTTCTATCATGTTGCTTGGACTGGCTATGGTTACCAGTGGTATCTACTATTATCTGCCGACACGCAAGAGCGAGGTCCGCCTTATTGATGTTATCCGTCAAAAGGAGGAGGAGCTGATGCATCGTAAACCAAGGATAATGGTGGTAGACGCTGACATCTCGGTGTGCAACAGCCTGAAAATATATCTCGGCAAAGGTGAGTGGGTGGTCGAAGCATTCACCAGTCCTTATGTGGCTCGTCAGCGACTTGAAACCGGTCAATTCGATATCGTTATTACTGATTTTGCGATGGAGGAAATGACCGGAATTGAATTTCTGCATCATATCAAAAGGCTATCGCCGGTCACCCAGGTACTATTGATGAGCCGTAAGGAAACACTCGATGACCTCACGCAGGACGTCAAAAACGAACTCTTCGATTCGTTCGCAAAACCAGTCAATATAAAAGAACTGAAAGAGAGCGTTAAGCGCGCGCTTACGGAAACGATGCTGATTTAGCACTCCGCCTATTCTGCGCTCTACAACTCAAGGGCTGTTGCAAAGAATCTTCTTTTTTGGCATGAGGAAAAATGTATGATTCGTATGTGGAAGTATCTCAAAAAGGAAAAAACACTGGAAACCCAGACAGAAAGGGATCTCAGAAAGAAATACAATGAATTTTTGTCCGTGCTGTTTGAAAACGAACACTGTCTCGACCTGATGACACGGCTTGAAGAAAAACTGTACAACAATCAGCTCATAAGTTTTCCCTATCTGAAGGGAATGATATGCAATCTGTCAAAACATATAGCCAATATCGTCGAGAGTCTTATCCAACTCTCCGATGGACAACATGTCGCACTAAGAGAGATTTACGGGCAGCTCGACAAAGAAACGAGAAGGGTGCTCACTGGTCAGAAAGAGCCGATCTATACGCCAATCATTATTCCTCTGGCAGCGGTGAAAAAAGAACTGGCTGATAAAGTCGGCAACAAAATGGCCAATCTTGGTGAAATGGCTTCCCACAACGGCCAGCGTATTCCTGTCGGCTTCGCTGCTACCGCCTGTGCTTACACCCATTTTCTCGAATTCAATAATCTTCCGATAAAAATTGCCAGTATTTTGAGCACTCTGGCGCCGCACGACGGCCATGAACTTTTAGCTGCCGAAAAAACAATCAAAAAACTCTTCCTTGAGGCACAGATACCACCCGATATCGCGGATGCAATACTCCACGAAAGTGCCAGACTTGAGCAGGAGCGCGGCCGCCCCCTGTATTGGGCGGTCCGCAGCAGTGCCATTGGTGAAGATCTCGCCGAAAGCTCATTTGCCGGACAGTTTGCCACGGTGCTCAACGTTCGTACCGACCAGCTGCTGCAAACCTATAAAGAGATTGCCTCAAGCAAATACAACGCCAACGTGATTGTTTATCAGCGGATGAAAAATATTCACGACGATGATGTCGCAATGAGCGTGGGTTTTATGGAGATGATTGACCCCCTCTGCTCGGGGGTAATGTACACTCAGAATCCGGTCAACCCGGAAAGCAGTGAAATGGTCATTAACGCGGTATGGGGCATTGGGGAATTGCTTGTGGACGGGGTTGTCTCCGCCGATGTCTATGTTCTTAAAAGGGCACCTGGCTTCCCGCTTATTCGTCAGGAAACAGCAGAGAAAAAAATTTGTCTCAGCACGTTGCAGGGTGGTGGTCTGCAGCAACGGCTTGTGTTGCAAGACAAATCTGACTGTCAGTGCCTCACTGAAAAACAGCTGCAACAACTTGCCGAAATGGCCATACAGATTGAAGAGCACCTCCAGGGGCCGCAGGACATTGAGTGGTGTTTTGATCAAGAGGGGCAGTTATACATGCTGCAGGCCCGCCCCTTGAAAGTTTGCCAAAAAGCGCCGCGGTCAGGTCCGCCCATCCTGATCGATGCCAAAGTAATATCCGATACCACCCAGCCAATCAGTCCCAGGATTGGTTGGGGAAAAGTTTTTAAGGCAACCTCTGTGCATGATCTCAGCAACCTTCCTCAAGGCGCCGTACTCGTCTTGAAGCACTCTTCGCCCAGATTTATCGGAGCTTTGCGCAAAGCAGCAGCAATTGTTGTTGAAAAAGGCAACTGGACCGATCACATGGCCTCCGTTGTTCGCGAGTTCGGCGTACCGTGTCTCGTGCGGGTGCCCGGAATTTTCAACCAGCTGGAAAACGGCCAGGAAGTAACCATTGATGCCGACGAGGGCATTATTTATGCGGGGATTATCT
Organism: Desulfobulbales bacterium; assembly: GCA_038204235.1. Taxonomy (GTDB): domain Bacteria; phylum Desulfobacterota; class Desulfobulbia; order Desulfobulbales; family Desulfocapsaceae; genus Desulforhopalus_A. The sequence continues at coordinate 12,753 of JBBRDD010000103.1, read as the reverse complement.
CTACCTTGCAACCAAGAGAGACATTTTTTCACAAAGAGAGTGTAAACATAGCCATGACCGAGTCACACCGTTTACTCGAAACTATGGCAGAATATATTTTTCCGTTGCACCTCACCGACCCCCGGCAAAATAATTTTTCCATTGCGTCATGCCGGACCTGGCATGATATCCTGCGCTTTTGCCATGAAACTGCGCTCAATGAAATGTTTTTTTTGAATGAAAAAAATCGGTTATATTCCGTCAAAAACATTTTCAGAATAGCAACAAACCTGCCTCTTACTCTCTATGCTCTTGATATTACCGGCAACACCATCGAAGGAAATTCACTCAATGTCATTACGGCGGAAAAAGTCAGCAGCGTTCCTTTTCGAAAACTCTGGCAGGGTATGACTGACCCGGCTCTCAACTGGCAGGGTCCCAACCGTCAGCCCGGAGCCAGGGATCTATTTTCCGCAATGCTCAGGACGCCTATGCTAACGGATCCTCAACCCGTGGACACCAGGAGTTACGCCGTTGTAGCCCCGGAATACCTCAACATGAGTCTTAGTATGGGATATCACTATATCGTCCTTGACTGCTATGCGTCCAAAGACGCTTTCAATAACTATATCTCCCTGTCTTTTAAGGGTGGAGCTGCCGAATCGAGAAAGAGAAATCTGCGCGTTGCTTTTGTCGCCGAGGTTCTGAAACGTATGGATTTTACCGTTCTATGCACAGGTGATTTTCTCAAGGCACGATTGAAAGCTGAATCTGCTAGGGAGTCAGGAAGTAAACTCTATACTATCGGTCACCTGTTGGGCGTCACCCGTCTTCTCGATCTGGCCATGGAAGACGAAACCATGGTTGCACGATGTGTTGAGAGGTTCGAAGCCCACGACTATTCGCTGGGTATTCTGCCACCTGGTTAGTACCTTACAGATTAATTTCCGTTCACCAGGGTCAATGTGTTTCAGAGCTTTTGGGGTTATTCTGGTTTTCCGCAGTATTCATTCTCCGGTGAATGGGACAAACGCAACAGGGAGAATATTCCTTTGGGTATATCCACCTTCAGCATCTTTTTCCACCAGTAGAAGTTCCTGGGTCATATGGGGATAGCCTACCGGAATAACAAGCCTGCCGCCGGGCTTGAGCTGCTCTATGAGAGCTGGCGGTATGTGGTCGGCGGCAGCCGTGACGATAATCCCGTCAAAAGGGGCGTGTTGTCGCCACCCCAAAGAAGCATCGCCCTGGCGTATTTCTACATTTTGGTAACCGAGTTTCCAAAGCAGCTGTTTCGCTTTCAGAGCAAGGGATGGAACAATTTCCAATGAATAGACCTTATGTACCAGGAGCGACAATACCGCTGCCTGATATCCTGATCCGGATCCTGCTTCCAGAATGATATGATCCTTGTTCGGGCAAAGCAGATCGGTCATCAGCGCAACAATATAGGGTTGGGAAATTGTCTGGCCCTCGCCAATGGGCAGGGGATTGTTGTCATAGGCATATGGTTTCAGATGATCCGGCACAAATTCTTCCCGTGGTACCGAAGCGATTGCCTGCATGACCTCGGGTTTAAAAACTTCGATGCCGGTGTATCTGCAGGTATTTCGGCAATCTGCCTCAATCTTGCGTAAAAGAGTATTAATTTGCGGTTGGCCCATTATTATATCAAGTATATCTTTCGTTTTTTTCCACTAACGACCTCTGTTTTTCCAAAAATGCAGCATATCTGCCAAAACCTAGCCCGGTATGGCTTCAATCCCGAAACACTGCTGTTTTCTGACCCAACTGTGATACAAAAAATAACCATGATGCGGGCTCTCGTACAGTTGAGATGGGACATGAACTTAAGGCCTATTGATAATACCTCGACCAGTCGTCTGTATCGCAATTTTCTTGAATGAAAGAAAAACCATAGTAAAATGAATAATCGGCTGAGGCTCTGATGCTGTCTTTGATGTAACACTGTCCGCTGTTAAAGAAGTGTAACATTTCGAGATCAATATGAAATCGAATAACTCTACCGGTGACGATCTTCCTGTTTTGCTCACCTTGCATGGTGATACGGTAGATCTGTTGCGCAGAGCGCCAGAGGGCAACAAAACAATTGTTTATCCCTCGTCTCGCCGGGCATCGATCAAAGATATCCTGGAGGGTCTTGGTGTGCTGCATACCGAGATAGGCACAATAGTACTTGACGGGCAAGAGCAGACCTTTGACAAAATTGCCCGGAACGGTGAACATTTCTTTATATATCCTCTCACCCCTGACATTCCCCCGACCATTGCCACCACCCTACGTTCAGAACCTCTCCTTAACTGCATATTTCTCGTGGATATCAATGTTGGCAGACTGGCACGACTGTTGCGGATGGCCGGGTTTGATTCGGAGTTAGTCGAGTCTGCCAGTGCCAATAGCGCCTCCGTCGAAAGAGCCGTCCGTGAAGAGCGGATACTGCTGACACGAAACAGAGATCTCCTTAAAATGCGCATTCTGGTTTTCGGTCGTCTCGTGCGAAGCCAGGATCCAGAACAACAATTAAAGGAGATTGTCGATCTTTACGGCCTGCAGGGCATGCTCAACCCTTTTTCCCGCTGTATCGCCTGCAACGGTCTTCTATACGGTGTGGAAAAAAACACAATTATCGACCGTCTCCAGCCTCTTACCAAAAAATATTATAATCGATTCAAGCGATGCGCCGGTTGTGGCAAAATATACTGGCAGGGGAGCCATTGCGATAAAATGACTGCTCAACTCAACAGGATTCTCGGTAAAACGATAAGATACCATGCGTCAAGTTGACATGGCTGGTCCTCCTGATTTTTGGTATAGGTTATCTCTGAAAATTGTTAATCAACAGGGGGCAGAGGTGCTAGGTGATGGAACAATCTGACAATTTCAAATCAATTTTCCCAGCACATAGCCAATAACGATTCCGACAATGAGGGCTACAGTGAGGCCGCGATAGGTCAATACATCCTTAGAATACCCTCGACGAATAGCAACAAACGATACAAAATATCCTATCGCGTTAAGCAGCCAGATGAAACCAATCGACAAGACTTTAACAAGCAGCGGTCCTATAACCGGCACAATCGAAATGATGCCAAGCAACCAGGCGAACGCATTGGACAAGAGACCAAAAAGAAATACCCCACCGGCAATAACCTTGACGTCTATGCCGAAATGTACTCCAAGCCAGATAAAGGCCGCAATAAGCCCCCAGATTGGGAGCATGACTTTCCAGTTTTTCCACCAGGGCAATTTCACTGAACCCAACGCATCATCCTCTTGTGGTTGATTTGCTGGTTGAGAATTGACGGGTGTGTCATCCTTCATAACGATCAGATACTAGAAGAACTGGTTATGTATTTTTTTAAGACAGAGACAATGTTTTAGGAAAAGGTAAGGCATTATTATCTAAGGCCTGGAGATCCGTCACGCAGTTCTACCCTTAGGGGCATGGAACATAACACTCCTCAAGGTGCCACTAGATGCAGAGTACCCGCATATTTCCCGTTTGTCGGGAGTATATTTTTCGTCAATGATGCAGGCACTTCAAGTAAAGTGCGAAAGCGGCTGCGGACTATTTACCGAAATTACAAATCGGATATTGGCAGACTTTGCAATTCCTGCATAAACCGCCATGACCCAGCTCGGCAAATTCACTTCGGCCTATTTTCTGCCCGGTTAATATTCTCGGCAGCACCAGATCAAAGACGGTGATCTTATGATACATTCCACAGGCCGGGAGTCCGAGAACGGGGATCTTCCCGATCATGCCGCTCAGAAACATTGCCCCTGGCAATACCGGCGTCCCGTAAGCAACCTCTGTTGCCCCTGCCTGCAGTATTCCCTCGCGCGTTACATCGTCGGGGTCGACCGACATTCCGCCACTTGTGACAATAAGTTCGGCGCCCTGGGCAATGCAATCGCCAATCTCGCGGGCAATAATCGCCTTATCGTCTGGAGCCTTTCTCACCAGTAAAATTTCCGAGCCAAGTGCCTTGGCTTTCGCCTGCAGGACCTCTTCAAAACGATCCTCAATCCGATTATAAAAGACCTCATTACCGGTAATCACCAATCCGATTTTGACCCTTTTCAAGGGGAGGATCTCGACAATCCGGGTAGAAGAAAGTGCTATTTCTTCAGCTTCTTCAAGAAATTTTCGCGAGCTGACAAGCGGGATAAGACGGGTTGCCGCCACTGTCTCACCTTTTTTTACCGGCGTATTGTCATGCAGCGTGGAACACATCACTTCGCCCAGCATGTTGAACTGGTAAAGCGTTTGCTTGTTTATTCGCAGCAGTCCGTCTAGACCTGCTGTCAGGGCAATTTTCCCCTCTTGAGGATTATTGGCATATTCCACTCCACGCCCGGCAAGACATCGGGCGAGAATGGAGGCTGCCTCGTTTTCATGGACTTCGGCTGCAGTGAGGGAAATAACATAGATGTTGTCTTTTCCCAGACGTTTTAAATGGGCAACATCTTCAGGGCGGATTATATGTCCTTTTTTAAAGGCCGCTCCTTTTTTGACATCCTTGACAATTTCCGTAATATCGTGGGGGAGAACCATGCCAATAGATTTTTCAACAGGTACTGATTTTAACATGTACTATGACCTTAATTTTTCAGTTGAGCAACTTACGAACAACGCTCATTATTTGGCGTAACCATGATCTAACTAGAGGCAGCCGTCTACCTGATCCCTTGGAAACAGGCTTTTCACATCGTAAATAACGGATTTATCCTTGCAGAGGCTGCGCAGCTTGGCGATATCCATTTCGGCAAACTGGCGGTGGGCTACAGCCACAACGATACCGCTATAAGTATTTTCCTGCAGTTTATCAACCATCCTGATCTGGTATTCACGAAAAGCTTCCGCAGCATTTACCCATGGGTCATATACATCAACAGTCAGACCGTATTCGGCAAACTCGGAAATGATGTCGGTTACTCTGGTATTACGCAGATCCGGGCAATTCTCCTTGAAGGTAAGCCCCATGACCAGGATCCGGCTGTTTGCCGTATCAATGCCTTTCTTGACCATTTTTTTAATAACGGTTGACGCAATATAGTGGCCCATGTTGTCGTTTAAGCGCCTGCCGGCCAGGATCATATTGGGATGATAGCCAACCTCCTGGGCCTTATGCGTCAGATAGTAGGGATCAACACCGATGCAGTGGCCACCGACGAGACCGGGCGCAAACGGCAGAAAATTCCATTTGGTACCGGCTGCGGCCAGCACCTCGCGGGTACTGATGTCAAGTTTATCAAAGATTAAAGCCAATTCGTTAATCAGAGCAATATTGACGTCTCTTTGGGTATTTTCTATTACCTTGGCTGCTTCCGCCACCTTGATGGAACTGGCCTGAAAGGTGCCGGCGGTGATGATAGATTTGTAGAGGCTGTCGACAAAGTCGGCTGCTACCGGAGTTGAGCCCGAGGTTATTTTAACGATGGACGGCAATCGATGTTTTTTGTCGCCTGGGTTGATCCTCTCCGGACTATAGCCGCAGAAAAAGTCCTGATTATATTTCAGGCCCGATCCCTGCTCCAGAAGCGGTACGCAGACTTCTTCCGTAGCACCGGGGTAAACCGTCGACTCAAAGATGACGACATCCCCGACCTTCAAGACCTGGGCAACCGTGCGCGAGGCCCCTTCAAGTGGCCTTAAATCGGGTCTCTTTGCCGCATCAATCGGAGTAGGAACGGCAACTATAAACACATTGCTGCTGGTAATTGCCGAGACTTCGGAGGTAAAATTGAGATTTTGTGCGTCCTGCAGTTCTACGCTGGAGACTTCCAGAGTCGAATCGGTACCGCCGCGGAGCTCGTCGACCCGGCTGGTCTTCAAGTCAAAGCCGATGGTCTGGTATTTTTTACTAAACTCTACCGCCAGAGGCAGTCCGACATATCCCAACCCGATAATACACAGTTTCACATCGGCCAGTTCTTGCATTATTGAGCCCCGCCTCCATTGTCCTGGGGGCCATAATAGGTCAGTCCCTGGGTGTCAGTTTCCAGTACGGTAACCGTGAGCAGGGAATGATTCTTATCGGTCAGCAGGACACTTACTTCGTCGAAGATAAACTTGGCGATATGTTCGGATGAAGGGTTTTTATCCTGGAAATACGGCAGAGTGTTGAGGTCATTGTGGTCCAGCTTATCGATTACTTCTTTAACTATTTTCTTTAACACTTTGAAATCAATAGCCATTCCGCAATGATCAAGCTCTGTTGCCCGAGCTGTTACTTTAACCTTCCAGTTATGTCCGTGGGGCTTTTCGCAATCTCCTGGATAGTCGCGTAAATGATGGGCTCCGGCAAAATGCGTGTCGATGAATATATCAAACATACCTCTCTCCTCTCTGTATAACAGTAAACATGAATATCCGGCTGGGATGCAAACTTTCCGGCAAACTTAATACTTTCCAGTTGTTTTATCACCTACTATTTAAATCTATAAATGCACCATGATTATACGCAAATATAAGCTTTTTCAGGCTTGCAGAATTAATATCCGACATATCCGGATAAAAAGGTCAGCTATTTGATTTGCTAAATCTGCCGAGCATCGGTAAAATATGTAGTGTTTGAACCTAAAATAATCGTAAACCATTGTCCCTCCCCGTATTGAACTGGATTGAGCTGTTGATCGAACTGCAAGATGCTTCCCCATGTGACAGTCTAAGTCGTGATACCCTTTTTGGTGGAGAACTGATCTGTTATCAGCATCAAAAAGGGTATCGTTTTTCCATTGATCCGGTACTGCTCGCCCATTTTGTCGAGATCAAGAAAGGGGATTCCATTCTTGATCTCGGAGCCGGGTCCGGTATCATCGGCATGATTTTGTTGTATCGATGGCGGGACAGAATCCGTCAGGTTACGGGCATAGAGGTGCAGCAGGGACTGGCCCAACTTGCCGGGAAAAATTTAAACGCCAACAAACTCGAGAGTTCTGGCAGGATCATCCAGGGCGATATAAAGGAAATTGATACATTTATTTTAGCCGAGTCTTATGATAAGATTGTCTGTAACCCTCCGTTTTATGCGCCAACTACCGGACGTTTAAACAAGAATCGAGAAGCCCAGACGGCTCGGCACCAGATTCTGGCGAGTCTCCAGGATTTTCTGCGCGCCGCCGCGTTTGCGGTCAAAAATGGGGGAGAAGTATATTTTATTTATCCGGCAGAGCGTATTGGCGAATTTATTTCTCTGGCCGAAAAGTATCGGCTTGAGGTCAAAAAAATACAATTTATCTACAGCTATCCCCATACAACCGATCCAGCCCGCCTGGTGATGGTACGGTGCTGCAAAAATGGAGGTCGAGGAACCGAGGTCCTGCCGCCCCTCTATGTCTATTGTCAAAAAAACGGCCAGTTTTCCCCGAAAGTAGAGAAGTATTATCTGACCAACAAAGAGGTATCATTACAATATGATTATTAACAGCTGCTGCCGCCTATGCTTGCGAAAATAATAAGCTGTTCAGTCCTTGGAATCGAAGGTTGGCTGATTCAGGTTGAAGTCGACGTTGCTGCCGGCCTGCCAATGTTTTCAACCGTCGGTCTTCCCGACAGTACTGTTCGCGAAAGCAAGGACAGGGTAAAAGCTGCCATAAAAAATTGCGGGTACCAGTTTCCCGCCCGAAAAATCACCGTGAATCTTGCCCCGGCCGATATCCGAAAGGAAGGAGCCGGCTTTGATCTGCCTATTGCTATTGGTATTCTGGAAGCTACAGAAATATTCGAGCGAAAAAGGACGGGCAAGTACTGCGTCATCGGCGAACTCTCATTAGATGGTGGCGTACACAGAGTTAACGGTCTGCTGCCGATGATCCTGGCAGCCAGAGCACAGGGGCTCAACGGCATAATCATCCCCAGTGAAAATAGCGATGAGGCCCAGATCGTTCCTGATGGAATCGATATAATCCCCGTTGCCTCTCTGCAGCAGGCAGTTGAGTTTCTGGCTGGCATGGAAGTGGCAACTCCCATGATCGTGACTGCCTTGCCGGAAATCCCCCCCCAAGCTCCAGGCGGGATCGATTTTTCCGATATAAAAGGGCAACAGCACGTCAAAAGAGCGCTGGAGATAGCTGCATCAGGCGGACACAATATCCTATTGACCGGACCGCCAGGCTCCGGAAAAACCATGCTCGCCAGGCGTTTTCCGACAATCCTGCCGGAAATGAGTCTTGACGAAGTGCTGGAGACGACAAAAATATACAGTGTCGCGGGAAAGGTTTCAGAAAAAAAACTCCTCCTGACGACCCGTCCCTTTCGTGCGCCGCATCACACCATATCCGATGCCGGGCTGATCGGGGGCGGCAGTGTTCCGCAGCCGGGAGAGGTTTCTCTGGCTCATAACGGGGTGCTTTTTCTGGATGAGTTGCCGGAATTTAAAAAACATGTCCTCGAGGTCCTGCGACAACCTATCGAAGACGGAGAAGTGACTATCGCCAGAGCCAATATGACCCTGACCTTTCCTGCGCGTTTTATGCTGATTACGGCAATGAATCCTTGCCCCTGCGGTTTTCTTGGCGACAGCCACAACCGCTGTACATGTACTGAAAAAGACATCAGACGATATACCGGCAAAATCTCCGGACCTTTGCTGGACAGAATAGATCTGCATCTTGAAGTGGCAGCTCTCAACTTCAAGGAAATGAGCGACACCAGCCGCGGGGAAAGCTCACAAACTATTAAGAAACGGGTCGATAGGACGCGAGCAATCCAGGAGCGCAGATTTTCCCGGGAACCGGGAGTATATTGCAACAGTCAGATGAATAGCACCGCTATTGCCAGATATTGTCTGCTCGATCGGAAATCATCCGATCTTCTCGAGAAAAGCGTCAGCCGACTGGGTCTTTCGGCCAGGGCGTATCACCGAATTCTCAAGATGGCCCGGACCATTGCCGACATGGCCGATTCAGATGCTGTGCTGCAGGCCCATGTGGCTGAGGCTGTGCAATTCTGCAGAAACTCCCATCAATGTTGATTTTTCCCTCGCCATGTCTCCTTTTACGCTGCCGTCGAAGGATCATCTTCCCCTCTCCACCTGAAACATCCCTATGAAAAGCAATGCAATTGCAGGGTTTCTGGGCATGCTCCTGGTGGTTTTGTATCCACTGGTCAATGGCATTCAAACGGATAGTTTCAGAGATATGGCCCGATTTATACCCGACAACGCACTCGTGTACGTTGAACAGCGCGATGGTTCAAGGGTACTGAAAGAATTCATAAAATCTCCGCTCGGGAAAAAACTGGCCTCCATTGACTTGCTGCAGACCAGCAGAAAAATTGGCCTGACCGATCCCGTTCACTCTGCCCTGACTGACCTGCTGACCTTATCTACAGGAGCCAGAAACAACAAATTACTGCATGAAGTTTTTGGAAAAAAATTTGCTCTTGCTTTCCTTCCTTCAATAGACCAGCAACAGTCTGCCGATTTCACAGACTACATTAAGAATAACGCTGTCTTTGTCGCTAAACCGAATCACAGTGCAGAAACACTGCAATTTTTTACTGAAAGCTATGCCCGGTATGTGCAGACATTTTCAATATCCAGTGCACAATATGGCAAACACCACATTCAGCGACTGCAGATACATGAAAATATTCTGTCGATCGTCATTATCGATGGAATATTCGTGATGAGCTTGAATGAAAAACAGCTGCGGCGCTGCATAGATACCTATGATGGGGAATTACCCGCCTTAGGGAAAAAAGCGGATTTTATAAAAATCAGGAAAAAATTTGTAATGCCCGAACGGTTTTTTTATCTGCCAATTGAAGATGTGCGACAATACATTACCAGGCAAACGACCGATCTTACTTTTACAGGCAAGGATCTCCTGCTAAAAGAATTAAAAACCACCGTTGGATTCGCCAATTTGGGGTATGGCAGCTGGAATAAGAAAAAGAAAATCGTTGGCAAAGTGCTGGTGCAATATAAAAGCAGTGAAGTCAACAAGGTGGTTAAGAATCATATCGATGCAATACCGGTCCGGAGCTCCATGTTGTCTCTGACCACAGCGAATCCAATGGTCTTTTACTGGTCGAACACTATCGAGTTTAAATATTTTTTCGATTATTTTGCCAAGAGCAGACAGACAGATCCGCAGCTTGAAAAATTCTGGTCCGTCATCCAGGATATTACCGGGAAAAATGCCAGTGAGTTAGTTGCACTACTTGGAGAAGAGGCGAGTATAATCATGGAACCGGGGCCAAAAAATACTTTCTTTTCATTCCCTTTGGGCATGGCTTTTGTGCGGGTCATGAATGTTCCTGAACTGAAAAATGTGCTGGGAAAAATTACCGATGCATTTCATATTCCGATAAGTGAGGCAACATATGGGCCTGTTCGATACGTATACTGGACACCTTCGCCACAGGATGGGCTGAAACCTCTCTACGGTTTTTGGAACGACCTCCTTTTCTTCGGTAACAGTTCCAAATTATTACATACGATCATTCAAAGAAAAATAGACGATGTATCACTATTGGATAGTGCAAGCGTAAAATCAATTAATCCTGGTCTTTCTGAAAAAAATAATTCTATAACCTTTATGAACAATGACGAACTCATTACTGTTCTTCAGAAAGGCCTGAATCTTGTAGCAATGACTATGGCACTTGAAGATCGGGAAACCGCATTCAAAGTCAGGGCCGTAATCGACGAATTCATAAACCCTCTCCTTGAGGGAACAAGAATGTATGGCAAAAGCTGTACCCGGAGTTACTTTACCCCGGATATGGTTATCATCGATTCGATAACGACTAAAACCACCGGGCCTGTGAGGCAAAGGACGAAATGATGCAAAAATTTGTCGAGGAACTCAAGCAGTTGATTCCTTTTAAAGATACAACAGATAACGGTGATATTATCCTTATCGCAGCCAAAAAACCACAAATCCTCGCTTATGCACACGTGGATGACATAGAAAGAGACACAAGCCGAAAAGATGAATGGTGGCATATCCATCTGACCATGCTCTCTATACCATTGCAAAAAATGACCTGGACCCTGCGAACGGACCAACTGACCGGTAAAGAGATTTTCACGATGGGCGGGGAGGAACGCTTTATCAAAGCGGTAGATTTTGGCCGGCAAAAAACCGCCAAACAGCCTGAAACCAGCAAATTAAAAAATAAGGTCTCAGCTCTCAAAAGAATAAAGTGAAAAATCGATCCAGAGTAAACGGAAAATAATTTGGGACTTTGTATAGCCCGTTAAAGGAAGGGGAACTAAAAAGAGGTAGCGACCTACAGAAGCAAGGCATTAAAGCTCGGGAGTGACAAAACTGATGAGCAGACTGTCAAGCGTGGTCTTGAGTTGTCTGTAGCTGATATGCGGCGATAAATTCAGCATTCTTTTCGATGCCTTCACCTGGTCGGTATCTTTATATTTATCCGAGAGATAAATAATTTCTCCGATGCCAGCTTGAATAATTACTTTGGTGCATTCGTTGCAGGGGAAGAGCCCGACATAAATCCGGCAGTTTCTGAGGTCGGTGGAAATTGAGTTTAAAACTGCATTCAGTTCCGCATGACAAACATAGGGGTATTTGGTGTCGAGGTATTGCCCCTGTCTATCCCATGGCAATTCATCATCGGAGCATCCCAGAGGAAATCCATTGTAGCCGACTCCAACAATTTTATTTTGAGCGTTGGCGACACATGCCCCAACCTGGGTATTAGGATCTTTGCTTCTCTGGGCGGAAAGAAGGGCGACTGCCATAAAATATTCATCCCAGGAGAGATAATTGAGTCGTTTCATGCAAAGTTGCCTTTTAGGTGTGCCTATAGGATTTTCTCTTCTGCCGCCAGGTGTTCACACCACACACCGTATCGGCAAACTGCTTGATAGCCTGGATGAATAAGTCTCCCCCCGTCTTCCCTACAGTGTAATGTTCCGCTCCGGGAATGACAAAGAACTGCTTGTTTCTGGCCCCGCTTGCGGCCTGGAGATTTTCCGCCTCGGCAACCGCCACCAGGCTGTCTTTTGATCCATGAAAGATAAGGGTTGGTACTTTTATTTTTTCAATTTTCTGTATATTATCAAACCCTTCTTCTTCTGCGATATCAGCCTGTTTTTCACTTACGCCAATCGATTGCAGAAAGGCTGCCGTCCCGCATATGCCGCTCTCGATGATCATCCCTTTGACAGCATCACCATTTTTCACAACAGTGTCTATGGCACAGATGGACCCAAGCGACTGCCCCATGACAAAAAGAGCGCCGGTATATCCTTTGCTTCTCATCCAGTCAACGGCAAGAGGAAACAGTTTTTCTGCATCCGCATACATTGCTGCAATAGATGGGGAGCCGTTATTTACGCCACAACCGAGATATTGAGTACGAAAGACATTCATTCCCCGCTTGCCGTATCGCTCGGCGATTATATCAAACGATTCACTCGACTTGTTTGCCGCAGGGTAATAAAAGAGTATCGGCGCCTGCTGATCAGTACAATAAAATCTGCAGGTAACAACATTATCCGCCCCTGTAGCAAAGGTAATATCTTCGGCACCGGCAGGGCAGGGAGTGGGAACAGTTTTCAGCGGCGGGAACAGCAGGGCAAGGATTTCCGGTTGATCTATTTTACTATAAGCAACCATTGGCATAGAACATGAGTTGAAAGAAAAAAACGGGTGTCAGAATGATCCTGAAACCCGTTTTATTATCTGTGGGGTGAGCGAGGGGACTTGAACCCCCAGCCTCCTGGGTCACAACCAGGTGCTCTAACCAATTGAGCTACGCCCACCACAAAG
>JBBRDD010000102.1:0-16878 GCA_038204235.1 Desulfobulbales bacterium | reverse complement strand
GGCGTTACGATACTCCCGCCGCGAACCGGGGAGAAAGAGTCGGACTGGTATCAGGGGACCGCTGATGCGGTACGCCGGAATCTGGATTTTTTAGCATCGAATCCAGCCGATGAAGTGGTTATTCTGTCTGGGGATCATATCTATCATATGGATCTTGATGCAATGATTGAATATCACCGCTCGAAAAAAGCCGATGTCACTGTCGGCATGATGGTCGTACCGAAAAGCGAGATGTATCAGTTCGGTTCCGGGATCGTCGATAAATACGACCGGATCATTGAATGGGAAGAAAAACCCAAGGAACCGCGGACGAACCTGGCCTCCATGGGGATCTATGTCTTTGACTATCAATATCTGTGTGATACCCTGATCCGCGATAAGGAAGAAATCGATTTCGGCAGGCATATCTTACCCCGGGCGATTGCCGAAGATAACGTCTTTGCCTATCCTTTTTATGGCTATTGGCGGGATGTCGGTACTATTCAGGCCTATTGGGAAGCCACTATGGATGTGCTCAAAAAGGAAAGTGGTCTTTCCCCACAAATGTGGCAGATCCGAACAAACATTGAGACCGAGGGACGCACCGCTGATCGCGCCCCGGCACGCTTTGGTGCATCCTGCCGGCTGGAAAACTGCATGGTCTCGGCCGGCAGTACTATCCATGGTTCGGTGATCAACTCGGTCCTGGCGCCGGGAGTAGTGGTCGAAAAGGGAGCAGTAGTCAAGGATTCCATTCTTTTTGAGGATTGCCTCATCAGAAAAGATGCGGTTGTTGATCTCGCCATACTTGATAAAAGAGTCCGAGTCGGATCGGGTGCGGTAGTCGGCTGCGGTGATAATTACACCACCGCCAATCGGCTCCAACCAAGCCATCTCTACACCGGCATCACCCTCATCGGTAAGGGTACGGTAGTGCCTGCCAAGCAAAAGATCGGCAGAAATTGCGTGGTCAACAGCAATATCACCGAGGGTGACTTTAAAGGGCAAATTTTAGAGGATGGCGAATCGCTCTTTGTTGAGGATGAAGACGCCTAAGCTGATAAGGATTTTATCGGAGAGCAGGGATGCAATTGGCGGTATCCTGATTGAAAAAAGATTGCGCTTTAACAAAACTTGAGTATTATTCCGCCTGATTTTTCACCACTAAAAAGGAGCACGCCCTCGTAGCTCAGGGGATAGAGCACAGGATTCCTAATCCTGGTGTCGCGCGTTCGATTCGCGCCGAGGGCACCAATGCCAAGAAGGGATTGCGGGTTTTACCCGCAATCCCTTCTCTTGTTTAATTTGTTGGCATCAAATTCAGGCGATTCTGCTGGGATAGATGCGAAAAATCATGATGTTTTTATTAGAGGCTGCGTTCAAGCCTGATTCTATTCGACAAGGGTCACTCTTCCGTCATCAAGATCATACCTGGCAGCAACTATCTTGATCTTTTTCTCTTCTACAAGATGATTAAGGATATTTGAATTCTTAATGAGGTTGGCAGTCACTGTTTTTGCATTGGTATCGACTACACAATTGACAAGCTCACTTTTTTTTGTCGCAGTACAATCCTTCTCACCCTTGCAAGCTGCGCAATCGTTGGCAGCGAGGCCAATGTTCGGTTCTATTTCTTTGACAATGGCGTCAATGTTTTTGCTGCCGGTGCTTTGCCCTTTGGCATCCACAGTAGCGGTGACAGCACCACATCGTTCATGGCCCAACACCATAATCAAGGTTGATCCCAGATGTTCGGCGGCATATTCGATACTCCCGAGGACAATTGGATCAGGGATATTGCCGGCAACCCGAATAACAAAAATTTCGCCAAGACCTTGGTCGAAAATTATTTCTGGTGGAACTCGGGAATCGGAACAGCTGAGGATGATGGCATATGGCTTTTGGGAGTTGGCCAATGATGCTCTTGTTGCAGCGTCGCTCCTTGCTGCATTTGTCAGCTTATTTTTCACGAAACGCTCATTGCCATCCATCAATTTCTGCAGGGCCTCGCCTGGTGGGATGCTTTTTCCCCCTGCAGGACTCGAGAGAGCCAAGCCAGCCGTAAACACTACTCCTAAACCAAAGGTTATTACAACTACTCTCATGACGATTTTTCGAAACATACAATACACCTCCATTTGATGAATTATCATGCTGAAGAGCCAGTCGTACGTCTTGGTACTTGAATCCTATCAAAGAGATTTTAATAATTTTATACCATCAAGAAACGAGATTCTGTTCGTATACGTAACAAGATTGTCCTTTTAATTCATAATTATTTATGGATGGTAGCGCAAAAAAAATGGGCGATCTGAAATCGCCCATCCACTGTATAGCGTGCATTTGGTTGTTGTAAAAATCAGTAATCGTCTGTCAATGTATGTAAAAAGGCGATGATATCATTGACCTCATCAGGCGATAAGCTGAGACTTCCTACAAGTGAATCGATATTGCCACCATATTCTGAAATAACTCCACTAGAATTATTCACGAAATTAACCATTTCTTCTAAAGTCGGGAAAGATCCATTATGCGAATATGGTGCTGACATGACAATATTTCGCAGCGTCGGAACTTTGAACTTACCGTTTTGTAAATTATCATCTACGATTGCGCCCAGGCCGAGGTCTGCAGAGACAAGTGGGACTAACGGATTAGCCGGGACGCCGATGTTGGCATATCGATAATTGGTAAAAAGCGGTGCAGGAGCATTGAATGCAGCAACCGTGGAATGACATCGGTCGCAGTTTGTAACAAATAGATCAAGGCCATTTTTCTCAGAAGGGGTGAGCTGAGCCTTATTTGCCAGATAGAGATCGAATTTAGAGTTGAATTTGGTGACATCGGCCGAACGTTCATAAGCGGCAATAGCCCTTGCAAAATTATCATAGGCTGCATCTGCATCATTCAGTGAATTATTGCCAAATTCTTTGTACCATAAGTTGACGTAGCTAGAATTCTTAATCACTTCTATAATGGCAGCCTTGCTCGGCATTGCCATTTCCACGGGATTTAAAGGCGGTCCCTGGGCCTGTTCGGCCAGAGGATCCGCGAGTGATTCAGAATTGCCTTCGGCCCTGCCATCCCAAAAAAGCCCCCCTTCATATTCGCCATCGTTCAATTGTGCAAGAGGCGGACTGAAGCCGGCATAAGCGGAGGTAGGGGCATTGCGTCCCCCTTTACTGACACCGTCCGATCCGGTTGAGACAACACTTGTGTAAGGGTTAAGGTGGTTTTTCAGGTCGGCAAATCCGGCAAAATGATGGTGACAGGTTCGGCACGATTGATTTTGGTAAAGAGACAGGTTCTTGTCGTCATAAAGGTGCATACCAATTTTTTGTAGATTATTGGTTACGGCTGGAGGGCCGCCGGCGGCAATAACCATTGTCGTAACAACCAAAACTCCCAGTGTGGAAATAATCGATATAATTATTTTTTTCATGAGTTCCTCTCCTTTATTGTGATGAGTTTTGTTGTGAAGATATATACAGTCCGATTCCTCTGTAAATCCGAATTATGGGAGGTCGGTGCTTAGAATTCTACTCTCTTGAATATCAACGACTGCCCCATCATTAGGTTACACACGCGGGACAATTATTTTCTACTGGTCACTCTATCGGTATGGACAATCACGCCCGATTGAACAGATTTCGCGTAAAAATTGCAGCGTTCTAAAGATAAATTTTTAGATACATTTTTTACCCGCAACGGGTATATCTGATAATGATTAAGATGTTCTTCCAACGTAATTATTACAAAACTTTACGATTTGATCGGACTGCGTTTGACTACTTTATGAAAAAATACATGGTTATTGAAAATTACAAAAAAGGCTGCTACGAGAAAATATATGAAAGGTATAATGCTGAGGGCAGATTATTACCTGATGGTTTACATTTTCTGAATGCATGGGTTAATAAAGATAAAAGCATTTGTTTCCAATTAATGGAAGCAAATGATTCGGAGTTATTTCTCGAATGGTTCAAGAAATGGAAAGATCTTGTCGATTTTGAACTTTATCCCATAGATTAATTTGATTACCACTAAAGTTCAGCTCAGATAGTCGCGGGATATGAGGTGCCCTTTGCACGGGTGTTCCGCAGCCCGGATGGCTGCGGTCAAGCCCCCAGGGATGGGTTCATGGCGTCCCGTGAAAAGGTTGCCTTATATCCCCATCCAGCTGAGGTTTAGTCGTAATCATATCGATTAAAAGGAGAGGGGGGTAGGTCTGCTTTTGGCCTATGCTGTTATGCTGGAAATTATCGAGACAGTTGGAGGCATTTCATGACCAAGCCAATCATCAATATTGCCGATGTCGAGCTTAAACTACGGCCACCGGCATTTGCTCCTTCAGGGGCGTCAGCACAACGCTTCGACGCGAAGATGGGGTATATCGGGCCTCGTCTCGGAGCTCGGCAACTCGGATACAACATCACTGCCGTGCCGCCTGGAAAACGTGCGTTTCCCTTTCACAATCATCGCGCAAACGAAGAGATGTTCTATATTTTGCAGGGTAACGGCCAGATTCGCATAGGTGAGAATACCTATCCCATCCGCCCCGGTGACGTGATTGCCTGCCCGGCAGGAGGAAAGGAAACTGCCCATCAAATTATAAATACCGGTGCGGAAGAACTGAGATATCTAGCGGTCAGCACCAAACTGTCACCCGAGATAGCCGATTATCCCGATTCCGGTAAGTTTGGCGTCCTTGCCGAGTTCCCCGCAGGTTCTGACGGCAAAACTCAAAGGTTTATGTTTGTCGGGCGAGAAGGCGAATCGCTCGATTACTGGGAGGGAGAATAACCCTGTCGACCGAACAGGTTCCGTTCTTCAGTGTTGTTCCTTGAATACCATTGGAGGTTGCACAAAGAAAATGTCAGCAAGACCACATCCTACCAGAGGTGAGCTGGACTGCTGAAACGAGACAACTGCCATCAAATGTGGCTGAGTTGCAATCTTTACCCAAAAGTGGTGCACCATAAAAAATTTGCGTTGAAAGCATTTGTCTGGAGCCCATTCGAGTCTTAATTTTTATTCCATGGACAAACATAACCTTCACATAGGGACATGTTCCTGGAAGTATGATTCCTGGCAGGGCTTGGTCTACCCGGAAAATAAACCCTTGAATTATCTCCGGGAGTACAGCCGGCACTACCACACGGTCGAGGTGGACCAGTGGTTCTGGTCGTTGTTCAGCGGTGATACGGCGGTGATGCCTAAACCGTCGGTTGTGCAAGAGTATGCCCAATCCGTGCCGGACAATTTCATCTTTGCCATTAAAGTCCCGAACAGCATCACCCTGACCCACCATTACAAAAAAGACAAAAACGATCCTCTGATACCCAACCCGCACTACCTTTCCGTTGCTCTGATGCAGCTTTTCCTGGAGAGCTTAGCGCCCATTTCCAAAAATATCGGTCCTTTCATCTTTCAGTTTGAATACCTCAATAAACAAAAAGTGCCAGGCGGACTGAAGCAGTTCATTGACCGGTTTGGTGAATTTGCCAAACAATTACCTGCCGGGCAGAACTATTTTGTGGAAACAAGAAATCCGAATTTTCTGAACGAAAAGTACTTTGGCTTTCTCAACTCCCAGGGACTTTATCATGTCTTTCTGCAGGGCTATTACATGCCATCTGTTTTTGATCTTTATACGACATACCGTGAACAGGTAAGAGGCCGGGTCGTGATTCGATTACACGGCCCTGATCGAAAGGGGATGGAGGAGCAAACCGGGAACGATTGGAGCCATGTCGTTTCCCCCAGAGACCACGATATTGCGTCACTCGTCGGGATGTTGTCAGACCTGCAATCCAGGCGAGTCGAGACCTTTCTTTTCGTGAATAATCATTTTGAAGGATCGGCGCCGAGGACTATCGTGCGAATTGAGGAAAGGTTGATGTGAGTGAAAATTGATATCCAGGGACATTTTTCTCAGTTTTCTAACTCCATATTCTATCGTGTAATATCCCAATTTGGGGGCCAAATACCAAGAGTCAATTTTCTTGACTTTTCATTTGATGTTCTTATATAAAATTGTTAGATAGTTAATAAAAATACAGCTGATAAGGAGTAAGGTAAAACCAAAATAACACATTAAGATAACGATGATAATAAAACCCATGCTGGATAGTTTTGAGCTGCCGTATATTGAATCCATTCGGAGTCTGGAGCGCAGAAGACTTGCCTGCCACGGTGTTCCTGGTCTTGTCGGAGATTTACATCAGGATCTGGGAGCTGAAAGTCTGGTTGTCGAGATAATTGGGTCTTTACAGGGGGATAAAAATCGCGACGATTTTTTTGAGGCAATACGGGAAAAATTCAATACCGCCGAACCCATCCCCTTTGTCGCAGACATACTCACTGCGACAGAGCTTGAAGAAGTTATCATTGAACAGTTGGAAGTTGAAGAACAAAACCAGTGGGATCGACCACTCGTCTATCGTATTGTCCTCCGTCAGTATGTTGAACCTCCTGAACCTGTAACCGCGTTTGATGATTTGGGCCTTGAGCTTGACCCCGAGCTGGACTTGCTTGCCGGCCTGGGGCTGGACGGTCTGGAACTGCCTGATCTCCTCATAGATATCCCCGAGATAGGAAACCCTGTAGAGCCTCTCCTGCCAGCACTTGACGGTACAGATTCGGCTGTATCCGGCATAGGTAGCCTTCTTGAAGATTTTAACAGGAAATTTACCGGATGAGCAATACACTACTCAATACTCTTACAGAAGCCCTGGGCGACGGATTCACACCGACGGCCCTGCAATCGGTTATGAGTGGCGGATTTGATGTTTCTGCGCCGAGTATTGATGTAAGCC
Source organism: Desulfobulbales bacterium (assembly GCA_038204235.1). Lineage (GTDB taxonomy): Bacteria > Desulfobacterota > Desulfobulbia > Desulfobulbales > Desulfocapsaceae > Desulforhopalus_A. The sequence continues at coordinate 10,081 of JBBRDD010000102.1, read as the reverse complement.
AGGCAGAGGGGATAACAGGGCAGCTCGCCTCTCTTGATCTGAGCTCACTTACGGGAGCTGTTTCTTCGGTTGCGCAATCCGGACTCGGCGGACTTGCTGATTTGCCCGGCATTGACAATATTTTACAGCCGGTCAACGCGGTTCTGCAGTTTGCAGGGCAGTTAGAGACTGCTGATGTGGCTGGCATGATCACCCGGCTGCAGCAAGCCGCGGAAAAAAGCAATACCGCAAACAGCCTGGGCCTGGACGGTGTTGATGAATCCATTAGAGCTGTTCTTGATCTCAAGGGAGATTCCGGTCTGTCCGACCTTCTTGCCCTTGGGTCATCACTGCTGCCGATCAACCTTGCCACTGAAGCCGGTAATATTATAAACAGGCTGGACGGTGTCACTGTCGCCCTGAAGGTGCTTGGTTCGCTGATGAGTCTGCATGCAAGTTTTGAAAAAACAGCCGAAGTCTCTTCAAGTATTAATGATCTCATCGTACCCCATGAAATAGAGAGCCAGCGGCTTCGCCTCATTGGTTGGAAATCAAACACAACCCTTGCCGCCCAAATCAGTGCAGCAAACGCAGATGACCGCGCTGCCATCGACCGCCTGACCAGGCAGGTTCAAGAGTTTTTAAGTGATATCAATGTATTTGCCGGTAGTCTGCAAAAAGGGCTCGGATTCGGTGATGCGGCGTTAAGTACGGCGGGGCTTGATGCCCTTGAACAAACCATTGATTCCGTCTCCAGTACCCTGCTCAATACCAGCCTTGACCCGGCTCGAGCCCTGTCGACTGCTCTGCGGGACTGGCTGACGGAAAAACTTCCCGCCGATTTCGGTACTCCTGCCGTCTCCCTCGATGGTGTTGTCTTGGAAATGCAGGGTCTGGCCGATGATCTTGAAGCACAGGTCAACGCCTTACCCGTTGAGAGCATGATCGCGCCGGTAACAAATGCCGTTGGCCAGGTGACCACGGTTGTCAGCGATCTCAACACCGCCCTGGCTGCAGCCACCGGTGCCATACGATCTGCTTTCGAGCAGGTTCGACAGCTTATTGACGGCCTTAATCTGGCCGGCATAGCCGAAACCCTCTCGGCAACCCTTCGTCCCGTTGTTCAGGCTATTGACCAGCTGGAGTCATTTATTGCCGGAATCAGTACCACCATTGAAGAGGCTATGAGTCTGGCGGTGACTGCCGTCAGGAGCGTCAAGGCAGGCATCCAGAGCGGTGCCGGAGAAGTTGCCGATGCCTTTGCGCAAGTGGAAGCAGTGCTGGTTGCCCTTGATATGGAATCACTCATAAAAGGGATGCAGACGGGGATTGAGGCGGTGGTTGATGCGCTAAAAAAAATAGACCTCGATCCTTATTTCGATACAGCTGTCGATGCTATGGATACGGTGAGTTCCATCATTGATGCGGTTCCCGTTGAACTGCTGCCTGAAGATATGGAGGCTGACCTGCAGAATGCGGTGCAGCCGGTGAAAAGTATTGATTTTGAAAGGGATGTAAGACAGATACTTATTGTAAAACTCGAAGAGATTCTCGACAAGGTGGATGAAGATATTCTGGGAGAAATAGACCGCATGGCCCGGGAAATCGTCTCCTTTCTCCAGCAGCACGATCCCGAGGAAAAGCTGGAGGAGCTGGAAAAAGAATACTTCGATCCCATGCTGGCAACAATTAAGGCGATAAATCCTGAAGAAATACTCAAACCCGTCACCGATGTCATTGATGATATTAAAGAGCGTATCCTGCAGATTGATATCAGAGAACTGGTTGTGGCGAACATTGACGGTGTGTTCGACGATATTATCTCTTACTACGACGGGTGTGATCCAGAACCTCTGCTTGCCCCTGTTGGAGAAGAAGTAGACGCTTTTCGCCGGCGCATCATCGAACTTACCGGCATAGACGGCTGGGCCAATCATATTGATACCCTGGAGCAGCAGGTCGCCCTGTGGCTGGACAAACTCGATTTCACTAAACTTATAGGTGAAATTGATGCCATGTATACCTCCATGCTTCGCTCCCTCGGCAATGATGCAGGAAGTTCGACCGTCATGGGAGGCTTTATAGCCGGACTGCTGAGCGGGTCTGTTTCCCTGCGATCCTCCTCGTACAGCACCGTTCTGCGCTGGATTTCAGGGGCGGAAGACGGGGTCGAAACTGTCCATGCCCTCATTGGCGAAAGTCTTGGTAAACTGCAATCCACCCTGGCAGTGGTGGATAGTCTGCAACCGGACCTGGTCGTGGCCGAAATCATGCCCTCTTACCGTGGCATCAGGCAGGCGGTTGCAGCCCTTCCCGCCGAACACCCCCTGCGCCTGGGGCTGGAGCTTTCCCTGGCAGCCAGTTCTCCTAACGATCTGCTGGCGGGCATTAGCGCCAATCTCCCTGTCTACCGGACGAAAATCGACAACACCATCAAAGCCCTGCAGCGACTCGAGACCTCCGGGTTCAGCCAGATAACCTCGGCCGGAGAAGCCCTGCGCACTACCTGGCAACCTCTTACCGATGTGCAATGGAAACTCATTGTCCTGGTTCGACGCTTTGGTGTTGATCCTGTAGGCAAACCATTAATGGTTATTGTCGGGGAAATCCTGGCTGCGCTCAGGCCCGGTACGGCGCTTGAACCTTTTACGGCGGTGGTTGAGGCACTGAAGACCAAAATTGACGAGCTTGTCAGAGCTCTTGTCACCCCGGTTAAAGATGCGGTCAGTCAGATACAGACTTTGCTCGACACTATTAATATTCAACTCATAAGCGATGAATTAAAAGCGGTCCATACGCAGATACGTAATGAACTTATGGCGTTCAGGCCAAGTGTGCTGCTGGCTGAGCCTCTTGATGCGTTTGATAATCTGCGGAGCGGCATTGAAGGGTTTGACCCTTTTGCCGCCGTTCGGGCCGCAATCGATGAATTTAAAGAAGAAGCGGAAGAATTGCTTGGCGCGGACAGCCTGCTCAGGCCTTCAGTCATGTTTGCCGGTCTGCTGGAGCAGTACCGGCGGATTCTTAAGCTCGCCGCTCAGCTTAACGTTAAAGAGGCACTGCAGCCGGTACTTGAGGAGCTTGATGCCATTAAAGAACAGCTTGATGCAGGTTTGAATGAGACAGGCGACGCCTTTACCAGGCTGCAGGGAGCACTGCCGTGATTGCCCTGCAGTCTTTTGTCAACAGCCTGGTGCTTTTTCTGCAAAGCCAGGTGGTGACATCCCTGACCACAATAGGAGTGGTACGGCCGAATGTGGTAGCTGAACTTCCGGCTGTCACCCTTTCCCTGTTGGAATTGAAGTGCAGCAAGGTAGGGGTTGGCGGAAACCCCAGCAACCTGGTGCAAGGCTCCATGCAGCTTGCCTTGACTGTGGACCTGGCAGACCCGGTGGTAGTTTTTCCGGATAATGAGGCGGTCAAACTGCTCAGCGATGACCGGACGACCCTGCAGATTCCTCATCAACCTCTGGTTGACCGCGACGGCTCGAGGTCGGATTTTCTTGAGCAGAGTGATATCACGGTAACCCTCGACGGCACAGGGATGAGCGTTGTCCAGACCCCTCCGCAGGATGGTCAATGCCGACTGAACACGCGCAACGGTCTCCTGGAATTTGGATCTGCACTGCCGGGGACCGGGGCCCTTGTCATCCTCTACCGCATTGGGCAGTGGGAAGCGGAAACTTCGCGGTGCTCAGGTATGTTGCAGGTTGAGATATATGCAGGTGGAACAACAGATACCGAACAGCTGAGCAATGAAATATTAACAGCTCTTTCCAGTAAAACGCACAATATCATGAAAGGTTTGACCAGGCTCTCTCCCGTTGCCTGGGGTGCAATTGAAAAACCGGTTGTCCCAAAAGGGCAGACCATGTTCCGAACACTACGTTACAGTTTTACCTTAGATCATGAACAACCAGTTATCAGTACAGGCGGTGGTCCAATCCAAATCATAGATGTTTGGTCGGCGATGGGGCCGGAACAGTTTTCTATCACCAAGAGGGATAATCATGAGTGAATCCATAAGCGAAATGATCCTGCCGGGAACCTACATTGAAGTCAGAGCTGAAGGGCTGATCGGTGTCGGAGGCATCGCCACGGGAAACATCGGGATTGTTGGTACAGCGGCAAAGGGCAAGAAAAACACCGTGTATGCTATCGGCAATTATGCTGAAGCCCTTGATTTTTTCGGCGAGCCCGACGACTGGGCCACGGAAAATAAACTTACCCTGGTACGTACTGCCCAGATGGCTTTTCAGGGGGGCGGTAAAAATGTTTTTGCCGTCAGGATTGCCAACGGCGATCCGGTAAAAGCAGCGGGAATAATCCACAGCGTCAATGCTGCAACCCCAGCCGATTTCACCATGACGGCCAAAGAAGCCGGCACCTACGGTAACCAGATCAGTTATTCAGTGACCGAGGTAACTCTCAAAGGGGGCGGAAAAACCTACGTTCTGGCCCTGAAATACCGAAATATCAAAGAGGTTTATGAAGGGCTGAATATCGGAGAAATACACGCCCAGATCAAAGCTGAAAGCATGCTGGTGGATGTATCGGATGCCGTGAATGGTGGGGAGGCCCTTCGTCCGGCAACGAGCAGACCGCTGAACAAAAATGCTGACGGCGGCGATGGCACTGCCGGATTGGATCACGCCAATGTCAGCGGCGTTGATCTGGAGGAGGGACTGGCCGTCCTGGAAAACGAGCCGGTCAACATTCTGCTTGTTGGCGGATTTGATGTAAAGAGCGGCGGTGACAAGGTCGGCGCCCATCTTGAACGAACGGAAAATGTCGGTAAAGAGCGCATTGCCATTCTCGGTGCCAGTGCCGGCACCTCCTCAACCGTTGAGACAGATGCCGATGCCGTCAACGATGACAGGATTGTGCTGGTGGCCCCGGGCATGAAGACTGACGACCCGTTCAATAAAAAGGAGGTCACGTATCCGCCGGCCTATCTTGCCGCGATCATCGGCGGCAAGCTCTCCACTCTTGCCCCCCATATCAGCATGACCAATAAAGACGTTTCCATCAAAGATCTCAGCGAACAATATAATGAAACGGTCACCAAAAAACTGCTGAATAAAGGCGTCCTGCTCGTACGGACAAAATTCGGCAGGCAGATTGTCCGGGCCATTACCAGCCAGGATGGGCCTTTTAAACAAATTTCCATCAGGCGCGTCGTCGATTATGCCAAGGCCGGGGTACGCAAGGGGGCCGATCCGTATATCGGCAGACTGAATAATGCCAGAGTGCGGGCAGCGCTTAAAGCCACACTGGACGGATTCCTGTCCCAGATGTTGATGGATGAAATGCTCGTTGGTTATGAACTGGACGTAACGGCCACCCGCAGCCAGGAAATCAATGGCATTGCTGCGGTGACCATGACGCTCAAACCGACATTCTCGATTGATTTTATCCGGGTAACCATGAATCTCGAATAAGGCTTTTTCACTTGGGCTAAGATGCTTTGAAGTTTCAGACATTGCAAATATTGATAAACTCGTAAGAAGGTCAATTTCAAGATGGTTAAGTAAAAAACTTCATATTCGAGGCGTGTGAATTTCACTCTTATTTCGTCGTATTAAGGTACGTCGTAATGATAGTGAAATTTGCAACAACGAAGAAGATGAAGAGTTTTTACGACACCATTAATATTAGGAGTCAATCATGCCGAATACTAACGTTTACACCGGACTTGACGGAGCTATAACCGTGGCTGTGGAATCAGGCCCAGAAGGCGATGCCGCCAAAACAGTGGCCGACACGTACGAACTCTCTCCCATCGGCAGAGCCACCGGAGTGACTATCCAGGTCCATTCCGATATGCGGCCTTTTCATGAGCTCGGTCAGCGCTATGCCTCCGAACTCAGACCGGGCAATGTCAACATTACCGGGACTATCAACCGGGCCTATATAAATGGTGCGCTGCTGAAGCTGATGCTCGGTGATGGCGCAAATACCAACAGGCCGGCAAGTGCCTTTGTCAGCCCAAGTTTTAATCTCAGTCTGCGTCATGAAAACCAGGCCATTCCCGGTAACGCGGCCAACATCACCGTACACGGGGTAAAATTGAACACCTGGAATTACTCCATGCCGGAAGATGATTTTGTCCTTGAACAGGTATCTTTCAAGGCTTTATGGATAAGCGCGGAGGATCAGTCGGCATAATACTATGACCTTAACAACGGAAGATCTGCTCTTTTCAGCGGAAATAACACATACCCTCACCATTCCGGCCCACATTCTCCATCCCGCTGCAACGGGTAACGAATCACCGTCGGAGCCGGACACGGTCGAGCTGAGACCACTGCGCCTGATCGACCTGCAGCGCATTCAGAAAGCGGCGCAGAACCAGAGCTATCTGTCCTCGGTGCTTATGGTGCAGCAGGCGCTCGTTGCTCCGCAAATGAGTATAGACCAGGTGAATCATCTTCATGCAGGATTGGTCCAGTTTATTCTGCAGGAGGTTAACCGCATCAGCGGTCTGGGCATAGCAGGAGATGAACTGCGCCAGACGGTACAGGCGCCTCTGGCCAAAGCCTGCTTTATCCTGGCCAGAGAATTTGGCTGGACGCCTGAGCAGTGTGCTGAATTAACCATGGGCCAGATTCTTCTGTATCTGGAAATGCTGGGCAATAACCAGGAGGACAAAGATATACCCCGGTAAACGGGATGGAAACTAGTTAAGACTCGCTTGTTGGGTACTGAACGTAAGTGACAGACTACCAGGAGCAGGGAACTAATGGGAAAGATTGAACAGCTGGCCGGCCTTTGCCGCACAACACTGCAGCGCATGGAATACAAGAGCGACATTGCGTCAGCACTTCTGCGCTCTGACCAGGTATTCGCGCTGTATGGCTGTTCATCGCTCAATGATCTCCTCAGGCCACTCTCCTTGTCTGATGACAGAGGCTTGCTTCGCAGTGTGGCAGAGCGCCATGATGAGGTTCCCGGTCGGCAGGAAGGTATTGCCAGAGGGGCTACCGGGATCTTGCCTTTGCATCAGTCTCCCCGGCAAAAATCATTACACCCGACGGCTGGATCGACTTTGCCGCCCCTTACCCGGAGACAGACTGCGCCCGTACTCCCCGTTGGCTCCGGTTCTTCTCCCCACAGCCAGCAGATCGTGCAGAAACTGTTTCAGAGCATCAAGCAGGAACTGGAGATTGATCAAACGCAGGGAGACACAAATAACCACAGCGTGGCCTTCAAGGGGATTCATGCCGCCGTAGAAAAAAATGGGCTGCATTCATCCAAAGCCATGACCGGCGGCAGCCAGCGGTTTGGATTCTCTGCAGATCCAGGGCAGAGCAAGGTCTCTTCCCCTTTCTCTGCCATGACCCGGGGGGGCGAAAGAGCTGGCTGGTTCGACAACCATCCCCGGCACAAAACCGCCGCCGCTGGTTTGCTGGACAAGAATTTACAGCCGTTCGTATCGGAAAAAACTCTGAAAAACTGGGCTGCGCCACTCCCGGCGGACGACGGGCTGAACGAGACCAATATTCTCCGCCAGGATAAAAATAGGGGCGTGTCCGAAGTAACTTTCCCACACCAATTGTCTTCAAGACCAGAAGGGCAAGGCCAGGAAAATACAGTAACAGGAAATAATACAATCTATCACTTCCATGCTGATGAACCGGGCAATCGAAACACAGCCCCTCTTTTACCGCCGGAACGTGGGTCGTCTTCTTTTTCGCGACAAGAAAACCCTTCCAGTCAACTGGAACAGCTGGTGCGAAAGTGGCAGTCTGGCTCCCAGACTGATGATAAAAAAACCAATGAAACAGCAACGGTACCTTCCCGGCAGAGTACACATCTATCGGAAGAAAGAGGTTCGTGGAACAGTATTGCCAGAGAACAGCAAAGCCCGCTTGACACGGATCATGTTTTCTCAGAGACCCTGGAGCGTGTCTTAAAAAGAGAGATGCGGCGCCACGGGATAGAGGAGGAGCCATGAGTCTTTTCCGGCCGGCATGCACCATTAATGTAGATGGTACTGATTACACAGGCGCTGAAGCAGCGGTGCGTTCCATGGACCTTGAGCTCTGCCTGGGAGAGGGCCATGATCAGGCAATTATCCATTGCAGCCATCTCTCTCCTTTACGGGATGTCCAGCCTGAGGCGGCCTGTCTGATATCTCTTGGCGCAACTGATGCCCAGGTTGCTGTGTTGAGCGGCATCGTCAGCAGGGTGGAGCAACAGCTGACCGGGGTGACCCTTGAAGTGCTGGCTGACACCTGCCCTCTGTCGAGTTTTTATGGCGCCCAGGCCTACCAGGATCAGACCGTCGCCGATATTATCAAGGATCTTGCCGGGCAGGCAGAGGTGGTGACAGGGGTCATTGAGGCCTCGATACCAGTAAAGATATGGCATGTAACCGAACAGCGTTCCGCGTGGTGGCATATCAACCGCCTGGCCCGCATGGGTGGCTGTGAGGTCCTCTGTGACGAAACGGGTGCGCTCACTGTCCGACCGGTTGGCAGCGGCGGTCTGAACCATAATCTTCGCTTTAGTGCCGAGCTACTTTCTCTGCAGGCTGGCCGGCAAAGAGATTCTGGCGTCAGGCAGCAATATGCTCCCGCTGGGGCGGGCAGTGAACTGGGTAGCGACAAATGGCATATCTGCCTGCGGGAACCGGTAGGCGAGACGCCTGATGGTCCGGCAATCATTAACGGCGCCCTCAGGGACCGCGACGCGGCTGAAAAAGTGGCGGATGCCTCGGCTGCCCGAATGACACGATCGCTGTTTACCGGTACGGCACTTATTACCGGCAACGGCTCAATCAGGCCGGGCGACACCGTTGACCTGGCCGATGTTCCGGATCAGGACACAATCAGTGCCAGGGTGCTGAGCGTGCAGCACCGGCTGGACGGGCAAAGTGGGTTCATAACCACTTTGCATCTGGGAGGAGCATTATGACCGCAATTATCCCGGCATTGCAAACAATTATCCGTGATCAGATCAAAGAGAAGCAGGATGTACAGCTGGGCATTGTTACCCAGGTTTTTACCAACGAAGGGGGAGCAGGCGATGATAATATTTCAGTCAACATCCGTCTGCAGGGCAGTGGTTGCGAGCTGCAGAAAATACCGGTGATGATAAGCCGTCTCGGCATGTCCCATGCACCGCGGGTCGATGACCTTGCCGTGATAGCCTTTGTCAGCGGTGATCTCAACAAAGCGATTGTGCTGGGTTTTCTCTATGACGAACAGAACCGGGCTCCCGATGCCGCTCCGGCAGAAATCGTTTACCAGGTGCCGGACGACGCCGATGATGCCATGCGTCGCTTATATATTGAACTTCCCAGCGGCAACAGCCTGACATTGCTTGACGGGCAGCTGGAAGTGTCCATGGGGTCAACGACCATTACCGTTGAAGCAGATGGTGCTGTCTCTATCAAGGCCGGGGGTGACATCTCCGTCAATGCCTCAGGAGCCCTCAACCTTGAGGCTGGAGGGGATGTGAACGTGAAAGGCAAAAACGTCAATATTGAAGGACAGGCGGGGACCAAGGTGAAAGGTCCGACCATAAAACTGGCCGGAATCACCGATTTCAGCCCGGCCTAAACAAGTTGAACTCGTAATAGCCTGATATTTTCAGGTTGATACAGGAGATGAAATATGCCAGGAAGTCCCGTTACCATAGGCTGTGCTGTCATCCTGACTCCGGGGGTTGCCGGACCACCCGATTCCGGGGTGATCGTCACTATCCTCCAGAGTCATCTTACCGCCGGATCCATGTCTCTCGCCACCGCCGGTTCCATGTGTCAGATGATTAATTCCCTGTCCGGCGTCCCCTACATGCTGCCCATTGGCAACGTGGGCATGTCCCAGTCAGTTACCGCGGGAAACCATGGGCTGGTGCGCATGGGCGATAAAATTCCGTCCGGACCGGGGATTATGATGATACTCGGGCCTCCGGCGGCCCCTTACGTTACTGATACAGGAGCGCCATGATGAAAGGAGCCGCACTTGATAAACGCATGAAAAGAATGGGCAGCGATTTAAAGCTCAGCTTTAGCGGGCCTTCCGGATGGTGGGAGGATGCGGATCAGGAAATCAACAGGCAGGTGCGTCGGGGCAATGATCTGGCTGTCGCCGAA
>JBBRDD010000101.1:0-17010 GCA_038204235.1 Desulfobulbales bacterium | reverse complement strand
TGCTAACGCGACTAGAGAGCCAAAGACTATGGCAACGATAATAATATTGAGCATGTTGTGGTAACTCCGATCCAGTGGTCTGGGTTATCCAGTGTTCCGTTTGTTTGCCATCCGGCCCAGCCTGAAGGACAGGGCACGAAGAGCTTAAATTGTTTCAGGATTAGGACTGTATTGGGCAGCTTTGATCCTGGCGAGTTCATTTTCAATTTCGTCATCTGAAGCGAGATTGTCAAATTCTTCTTCGACAGTCGATCTGTTCGGCATATTTACCAGATCAGCCTCTGCCTCCATCTGTTCGATTCTGCTTTCCAGCTTTTCGAATCGGCCCATGGTATCACTGTTGCTGCTGCGCCTGATCTCCTCCTGGGCTCGTTTCTTTCCGGTAGCCCGCTTGTGGCGCTGTACGAGGACTCGTTTTTTTTCCTTGGCGTTATTGAGTTTACTCTCCAGCTCGCAGATGTCTTCCTGGTATTGGGTAATCAGTCCACCATATTCAGCCAGTTCACTTTCGAGGGCAGCCGTTACGGTGGCAAAGCGCCTTTTTTCAATCAGTGCCTCCCTGGCGAGGTTGTCCCGACCTTTGGCTACTGCCAGGTTGGCCCGCTCAGCCCAAAGGTCCAATTTGCCCTGCATTTCATCGAGTTTTCTCTCAACTTTTTTCCGGCCGGCGATGACTCCGGCGCACGATGATTTCAACTCAATAAGAGTGTCTTCCATTTCGTGGATCATCAACTTAATCATTTTTTCGGGATCTTCTGCTTTATCGAGCATGGAGTTGATGTTTGCACTGATTATGTCACTGAAACGGGTGAAAATTCCCATATCCTTCCTCCTGAGTTGTAGGTGAGTTGTGGTAGTCTGTCTTTCTAATAGCAGGATGCATGCCTATTGTTGAAAAAACTAAAAAGAGCGGAAAGTCGTAGTGTTGGCGACTTGAATAATTTTTTTGTTTAGGGTAGAATTGCCTATATTTATGTTTTTTAACCAATATCTGGTATATTTGGCATGATGATAAGCAAAGAATCAGTGTTTCCATCATCTCGGGGGGAAGCCCTTGGACAGTCAGAGACATTCCTGAATTTTCAGGAAGTACTCTCCCGTGTCGCTCCGGTAGACCGGCCGGTTCTGTTGATAGGGGAGCGGGGAACCGGTAAGGAACTCGCTGCAAGCCGTTTGCATTTTCTGTCGAAGAGATGGCAAGGGCCTTTTGTTACCCTCAACTGTGCGACACTTTCTCCGTCGTTGATCGAATCTGAGCTTTTTGGCTATGAGAAAGGGGCGTTTACCGGTGCTGAAAGCCGCAGGACCGGGCGCTTTGAGGCGGCAGACGGGGGGACGCTTTTTCTTGATGAAATTGGTTCTATCCCACTGGAAGCGCAGGAGAAAATATTACGCGTCGTAGAGTACGGTTCTTTCGAGCGGGTGGGCAGCTCTCGGCCTGTTGAGGTCGATGTACGAATCGTCGGGGCAACCAATGTGGATCTTGCCGCAATGGCCGAAAGAAAAGATTTTAAACGAGATCTGCTTGACCGGCTTTCTTTTGAGGTCCTTTTTTTACCGCCACTGCGCTACAGGGAAGAAGATATAATGCTTCTTGCCAGCCATTTTGCCACGCGGATGTCTTTTGAGCTCGGCAGGCACGAGATACCAACTTTTACGGATACGGTATTACGAGAACTGGAGAAAAACGTCTGGAAAGGTAATATTAGGGAGCTGAAAAATGTAGTGGAACGGGCGGTGCACCGTTCGGAAGGCGGGGTTGTTGATACAGTCGTTTTCGATCCCTTTATCTCCCCGTATGAAGCAACTCCTGCTGCAGACGAGGAAAAGAGCAAAAAAGATATCAAAAACACTTATTCTCCAATCAACAATACCGCAGGCCTGACCCTGAAAGAGGCCGTAGCAGAACTTGAAAAAGACATGCTGCAGCAGGCATTAATTGTCTGCCGCCATAACCAGAAAAAAGCCGCAGCGCATCTTGGCCTCACCTACGATCAATTAAGAGGAAAACTGCGCAAATACAGCAATGCTCTTGAGCAGCAAGGCGATGGGTAAGATTCTGCTGCGCTGGGCTCTGTTGCGTGTATGTGGCCAAAACACATTTTTCTTTGAGCTTTTTCGCAGGTAGAGTATGAATAATCAAAGAGTTGCTTATTGCTCAAGCCCCCGATTGTCATCTTTGCAACCCCCCGATCAACACAAAATCAATCCTCATGTCAGTTTCCGGAGTCCGCACAATGCTATTGACGACGCTTTGTAAAAATAATGGTCGTGTTCGTGCCTTGACAACATGCACGCTGCCCTTTGTTTTGTTATTCCTTCTGTCCTGCACCGCAGCACATCAGAATAATCAACAGGCAGGGAGCAGTCAGCTTCATGCGGAAAACAGTATGATGAAAAAACGTCTGCCGCTGATAGAAAGAGAGAGTGATGTGCTGAAAAAGGAGAACCAGCAATATAGAATAAAGATGCAAGATCTGGAAATGCAGAATAAGCAACTGGGTACGGACCTTGTCTCTCTGCGTGAACAGTACGAGATTGATATGGCTGCCGGAAATCAACAAATCAGCTCACTTCTGGAAGAGATTCAAAAAAATGAACAGGAAAGCAGGGCAAACATTGATCGGCTCATGGCCGATAACAAAGCCCTAAAAGAAAAAATGACCCGGGACCTTCGTGCATTGAAGGATCAGATTGTCATGCAGAAAGCCGCTTTTAATAAGGACCGAGAAAAGATTGTGCAGGAAAATGCCAAAAAGGAATTGAATTTAACCAATAAGCTTGATACTGCCGATAAAGAATTAACAATTAAAAAAGCGGAAATATCGTCGCTTCAGTCGTCCATCAGTGAAATCTCCGGCAAACTCGTTAAGGCTAATACTGTATCCGCAGAATTGGCACAAGCCGGAACTGCCACCACGGCGGAGCTTGAATCGATAAAAGCTGCCGGTATAAAAGCCAAAAATGAATATCAGATTCAACTTGAATCGATACGAGCCGCTAACGCCGACCTTAATAAACAGATCGCCGAGCTTTCCAGTGATCTGTCCCGTCAAAAGCGGCCGGAACCGGCCCCGGTAACGCAGCCGTGACAAATTTATCTTGCGTAATTTCAATCTATTGCCCCTCATGCTCTTGCTGATTTACCGAAAAACCTGCAAAGCAGGTATTTTTGTCTTCCTGCTGGCGTCTCTGCTGCATTCGACTGCTGTTTTGGCTCAAACGCAATTATCGATACTCGTCACGTCAAACCTGCAAGGAAAGTTTTCCCTTAACATCGACAACCAGGATAATACGGATCCACTGCTGGTCTTAGGGCAGAATATCGTTTTTGAGCGCAGCAATAACGATATCGATCTGTATCTCGATCTGGGCAACGCCCTGTACCCCGGAGTTCTGTCGAAGTATAGTTCCGGTTCGATCATGGTGGATTTTCTTGATTATTTTTCATGCGCGGCTGTCCTTGTATCATCTAAAGACCTTCAGGTCGGCACCCAAAATCTTTTGTTTATGGAGAAAAATAAAAAGGTGCACTTCCTGTCGGCCAATATCATCCAGAACGGCAAGTCCCTCTTTACATCCTGGTTCGCCGCCGACGTGGCCGGAACCCGCATTGCCTTTGTCGGTGTCTCCTCGTCTAAGGTGCGGTTTGATGTGGCTGAAAAGGATCTGTATAACTATAACCTGCTTGATGCAAAAGAAGCACTGGCGCCTCAGCTGGAAGAAATCCGGGCTGCCGGGATCAGGCATATTGTTCTTCTTTCCGGAGAGACGCTGCAGGATACAGCTCAGCTGCTCGAAAGCTATCCTGAAATCAATGTGGCGCTGTGTGGCGGAGATTATACCGATCAATTTTTAGGCGGCAAGGCATCGCGTGTGGATCTGGGCGATGGCCGATCCATCGTTATGGCCGATGACAGTGTCGATTACTATCGCCTTGAACTCACTCTTGACGACGTCTTGAAAGTAAACACCTTCGAGCCAAGACAGGCCCAGCCGATAGCCACGAAAAACCATGACTATCAAGAGTTTAAAAATCGTCTGACCCTCTGGAAGGAGAAATTTGGCGAAGAGGAGGGTGGTCTTGTAGCCAAACTGAGCGACATGGAATACGGTGTGAATGACCTCACTTTTGGGCAACTTTTACGTGATCGGTTTAATTGTGAGCTCGGTATCGTCGAAGAAAATACCATCAATCAGGTGTCGGTCAAGGAGGCTATCCGCCGTGCGGATTTTTTGAGTATGGTCAATCGGGACTACAATATTTTTCTTATTTCTCTCACAGGCGATGAAATAAGAAAAGTGTATAAGCGGGCAGAAGGGCTGGTTATTGCCGGGATTGATACCGGTAAGGATATAGAAATACAAGGCTCTGCTGTGGTGGGAAACCGGCGCTATCACGTGGCAGCTTCGCAGCTCGCAATGCAGAAAATACAGCGACTTCTTGGCAGGGAGATCGATTACAGCAACACCTGGATGACGGTTACCGATCTGCTTGTCGACGATATGAAAACCCAAAAGGTTATTTTGCGCACTGATTACGATTATCTGGATCGGCGTTTCCGCACCACCGTCGATGCCTCTTTGTCTAATTTTGTCGACGCCAGCAGTGTCAAAAAAGGTGATACCATCGATACTCCATCCGGCCAGCCGTCGGAAGATTATAACAAGTGGGGGCTTGAAAACATCATTGATCTGACCATCTACAATAAATATCACCGCTTTGTTCTCACTCCGTATATGTTCTATTCCCGCCAGGACGATAATTATTTGAACAACATTTTGCGGGGTACTTTTCTGTATGATTACGCTCTCTCCGAAACCTTCAGGCCTTACAATAAACTTCGCTATGATACAGTTGTTGAAAAAGAGAACGGACTGCATCCAAGTTTTCTTAGGGAAACCATGGGGCTTTCTGCGGTTTATAAATATGTTACCGGCAAGCTTGGCCTCGGTTTTGAGCAACAAGTCCAGGATCCTTCCGAGGCGGCGATGTACGGTGTTGAGTTTATCGTCGGGGCCCGCATTCCTTTTCTCTCTCATTTTACGTATTCTTTCGATCTTGATACCTTTACCGGAATCCTGGACGAAGACGGTGGCCCGTGGCAGATGAGAAGTGAAATCAACAATGGCATTTCCGCCCATTTAAACAATTATATGAGTCTGTCCTTCAGGCATAAATATTTCTTTTTCAATGAGGGAGTAACCGGAGAGAGTTATCAGAATTCTCAGTTTATTACTTCGTTGGATTTTAAGAGCGACTGGAAATTCTGGTAAATTACCTGTCTGTCAGAGAACAGGATAGTCAGAGTAGAAGGCGTACTTTTTTATAATAAAGAGAAGGTTGTATGTCTATTTTTAGTGTTTTCATGGCGTTTTTGGTTGTACTCGCAGTCGGGTTCGCCTGGTTTTTCGTCTATTATTTTGCCAATCCTGTGCTTGAAAATCCTGACGGAATCGCCAAGGTGGTTGGAAACTGCGGCGATACCATGGAAATCGGACTGCAAATCAAAAATGGCAGGGTTGAGGCCACCCATTACTGGACCAACGGTTGTTCGTTCAGTAAGCATTGTGTTGAAACGGCGGCAAACCTTGCCCGGTCGAAAACCATAGCTGAGCTCAAAAAAATAAATATGGTGACCATTATGGACGAGATGGGACAGCTCCCGGAAACCCATCTCCATTGTGCACAACTGGCGGAAATTACCCTGCAGCGAAGTGTCGAAAATTATCTTGAACGGCTGGAGAAATGAGCTTTTGGTAGCACAAAGTCGCAATTGAAAATCATTTACTGGTACGGTATTCTGCCTTCTTTTAACCAGGAACTTATACCCCCTTGTGGGGTGTTGCAACAAAAGGAGGAAGTATGAATTACCCGGTTTGGTTTTTGCCGGAGACAGGTGGTGGTTTCCTTATTGCACTGATCTCGATCCTTCATGTCTTTGTTTCCCATTTTGCGGTTGGCGGCGGATTGTATCTGATCTATGCCGAGAAGAAAGGGCTGAGGGAGAAGAGCCAGCCGATTCTTGACTTCACCAAAAAACATGCCCGTTTTTTTCTCCTTATCACCATGGTCTTCGGGTCTATATCCGGAGTAGGTATCTGGTTTATTATCGCCCTGGTCAATCCCGCGGCCACCTCACTTCTTATTCATAATTTTGTCTTTGGCTGGGCGGCTGAATGGGTGTTTTTTACCGTTGAGATCGCCGCAGCCTTTACCTATTACTATATGTTCGGCAAAATGGATTCGAAAACGCATCTGCAGGTGGGCTGGCTCTACTTCATTGCCGCCTGGATGTCGCTGGCACTGATTAACGGCATAATCGGTGTCATGCTCACTCCGGGAAGCTGGGCCGAAAATATGGATTTCTGGGCCGGGTTTTTTAATCCGAGCTTCTTGCCTTCTCTGGTTTTTCGGACCTTTATTGCCGTGATGATTGCCGCCTGTTACGGTTATCTGTCCGCCTCGTTTACGACACACAGCGAGACCCGGATAACCATGACCAGGTTTTCGGCAAAATGGGCTTTGGTTTCTCTGACCGGCGCGTTTCTATCCGGTCTTTGGTACCTGTCGGTGCTCTCTGATCAATCGCATGGCCTGGTGATGGGTAAATCTCCTACCATCGTCGCTCTTTTACCCTGGGCCGGAGGTGGCTTACTCTTTTTTCTGCTGGCGATGCTCGGTGCTGGGATTATACGTCCGAGTCTTAACCTCAAGCCGGTCGCCTTGCTGGCGATGGTCTCCGCCTTGCTGGTCATGGGCGGCTTTGAGTGGACCCGGGAAGCCGCTCGTCGCCCCTATGTCATCAATGAAGTGATGTATTCCAATAGTATCCTGAAAAAGGATATGGCTGAGTTGAACGACGAGGGCTATCTCCATAAAGCCATCTGGGTGCAGAACAAACGGGTGTCCGAGGACAATCTTGTGGCGGCCGGCCAGGAACTCTTTATGCACCAGTGCTATGCCTGTCATACCGTCAATGGCAGCAATAATGATATTGTCCGGGCAACCAGCAGCATGAGCTATAGGGCGCTGGTGAGTTATATCAAAAGGATCCATGAAGTGCGTTATTTCATGCCGCCCTTTGCCGGAACGGAAATGGAGGGCAGGGCGCTGGCCGCGTATATTGCCGGTGGCCTGCATGGCAAAGAAGTGCAGGAGCCGCCGCAGGGACACGGGCTGACAGGCTCAAAAAACGGTGCAACCCTGTTTGACGAGAATTGTGCCTCTTGCCATGCGGTGGAGGATTTGCGCGGAGCTCTTGCCGGGGAGGACAAAACAGCAATTATCGGAAATCTGAAAACCCTCAATGCAATATCTGATGAAATGGAACCTTTTAGCGGCACTGAGGAAGAGCATAAGGTTCTGGCCGATTTTCTTAAAAATATGCAACAGGGAGGAAAGTGATGGATCCGCTTTATATTCCGCAGCCGGACACCATACCTGTCAGCTGGGGCTGGTTCCAGTTTCTGCTGCTGTTAACCTTTCCGCTGCACCTGCTGGCCATGAATGCCATGCTTGGTGGCCTGGCGATAGGTATTGTGCAGCATGTTAAGGGTGGTGCTGTACAGAGACAGCTCGCCCACCGCATTGCCATAGCCCTGCCGCTGGTTATCGCTTTTGTGGTCAATTTGGGCGTAGCTCCCCTGCTTTTTGTCCAGGTCCTGTATGGCCAGTTCCTGTACAGCAGCTCGATTCTGATGGGTATCTACTGGATCCTTATTGTTCCGGTCTTGATAATCGCCTATTACAGCGCCTATCTCTATGATTTCCGCTTCACGCAACTCGGCTCGGCTGGGCCATGGGTGGCGGTTCTCGCCTTTTTATTGCTGGTTGTGATCGGCTTTTTCTTTTCGAATAATATGTTGCTGATGGCCAGTCCGGAACAGTTTGGGGCATACTTTTCGCATAAAAGCGGCACCCTCTTGTCTTTCGGCCAGCCCGAATTCTGGCCGCGGTTCCTGCATATGCTTTGCGGCTCCCTGGCTGTCGGCGGCCTGTTTGTCGCCCTTCTCGGACGTTTTAGAAGCGCCGCCAATCCAGATTTGGCCAAACATGCCGAACGGGTCGGCTTGCAAGTTTTCCTGGTCCTTACTGCGGGTAATATCCTGATCGGTCTCTGGTACCTTTTTTCCCTGCCCAAAGAGGTGAGGCAGCTCTTTTTGGGGAGTCATTTTGGCGCCACTTCGACCTTCTGCATCGCTTTGCTTCTGGCGGCAGGCGCACTTTTCGGTGCCTGGAAAAAAAGGTTCTGGCTGACCTTCTACCACGCCGTCGGTCTCGTTGTGGTGATGAGCTTTGTGCGGAGCTGGGTTCGAAGCGCTTATCTCAAAGATTTCTTCTCCCTTGATGCGTTGCGCGTTGTGCCGCAATACTCACCAATGATTTTTTTCTTTGTCACTCTCCTGGTCGGAATTGTTTGTCTCGGCTGGTTGATGAAAAAGATTGTTGATGTCCAACCTGAACTGCAATAGAGGCATTCGGGATCAGACTGCGCGTTAATCGGAAGTAGCAATTGCGGTTGGTGGAAAAGATAAAAAGTAGTTTCTCTCCTCCACCAACCGGGAGATGCAGGACAATTATTTTGCCTGGATCGAGATCAATTCAACATCAAAAATCAGTGTAGCATTGGGGCCGATGGGGCCGCCACCTTTGTCGCCATACGCAAGGTCCGCTGGTATGAAAATCTGCCACTTACTCCCTTCTTTCATCAATTGAAGTGCCTCTGTCCAACCTTTGATGACGCCATTCAATGGAAAGGTCGCTGGCTCTCCGCGTTTATGTGAGCTGTCGAACTCGGTTCCATCTATCAGTCTGCCGGTGTATTGGACCGTTACGGTATCTGCTATGCCTGGAGACTTGCCCTTGCCCTCGGTTATCACTTTATACTGGAGTCCGTTGGGAAGAGTCTTCACTCCTTCCTTTTTCGAATTCTCAGCCAGGAAGGCAGCGCCTTCCGTTTTGTTTTTTTCACCCACGGCTTTGCTCTTCTCCTGAGCTTTAGTTTGCATGTCCTTTTGAATGTCATTCAATATCTTTTTCGCTTCCTGGTCGGTTAACTGAGTTTTTTGGCCGGTAAGAACGTCTTTTATCGCTTTACCAAGGATGTCCGCATTCGCCTCAACATTATTTCTCTTAAGGCTAATGGCTATGTCCATGCCAATTGCATAACTCGCCTTATCTAATGGGGTTGTTAACTCTGATGTTTCTGCCGCAAGTGCCGTACTCGCCATCAGCAGTATGCCAAAAATTGCTACTATTCTTCCGGGTCTCATTTTTTCTCCTTGTGAGCTTATTAGCATGTGAATACACAGAAATTTGCCGCTGTATGAGCAGCAAATAACCTCATTGTCCTCGTCACGATAAGGTCTTCTAAGTGAAGATGCAAATGGTTTTCATCACTTGATCAAAACGAATATACATCTTGTTGTAGATATTGGTCTACTAAAAAGCATGTCGAGCAAGGCGTTGAATTAATGCTCAGAATTCACAAAAAGGGTGCCTTCGTGGTTAGTAATAAATTCCGTTTATTCGGAAAAAATTTCCGCCAGGGAGCACTTTGCCAGTTCGGATAATAATAATTTAAGCCCGACTAACAAAAGCAGTATCATTTTAAAATTAAAGAATTAAAACTCAAGGTGAATGGCCACATTGTGGTGTGGCTACAATGTGGCACATTTATTGCTTTTGTCTAGTTTATCCGTACGTTCGCCGACTAACTCGCAGATAATGGGGTCATCCAGTAACCATAAAGTATACCGGTTTCGATTTCAGTGACCCTCCGCTTCGGAAATAAAAGAGTTTCAGGGGGTAAGACGGAGTTTGGCAGGTAAAACGCAGGGCATATGTCCGAGGAGGTCGGCATATGGCTGCTTACTCATCAACATATTCTATAAGAGGAGGGAACGGATGAAAAAGAAGGTGAGTGGATTATTGGTTTGCATCGTTTGTTTATCATTTGCCGGGGGGGCTTTTGCTCTAACGGCTCAAGAAAAGCTGGGCAAGCGTATCTATGAAGACTCAGCTTTTTCTAAAAATAACAATCAATCATGTCAGAGTTGTCACAATCCTAATGCACAGTTCTCGGATAATGTTAACCGGATATCGCCAATGTATCGTCCGGTATCTGAAGGCTCTGATCGGGGGCTGTTTGGTGGAAGAAATGCCCCGCCTGCCGCCTATGCCGCGTATAGTCCAAGTTTATACTATGATGAAATTGATGGCCTGTTTATCGGTGGACTGTTTTGGGACGGCCGGGCAACAGGGCGTGCTGAGTTTTCCGGTACTGGCGATTTAGGTGCCGGGACAACCGGTGATCCTCTTGCTGATCAGGCAAAGGGGCCTTTTGGTAATCCTGTGGAGATGGCATTAGTGAGTGCTCCTGGTCTTAGCACAGAACAAAAAGTTGTTAACATCTTAAAAAATGTAAGCTATGTAAAAATGTATAAGAAAGCTTTTGGAAAAGATATAGCGAGCGAGGAGGTAGGTGCTGCCTACAATAATATTGCTTTGGCAATCTCTGCTTTTGAAAAATCCGAAGAGCTGAACAGGTTCAGTTCGAAATTTGACCACTTTCGCAAGGAACAAGGTGGTGATGTCAGCTGGATTACGGTAGCAGATGCGCCTTATATCGCCTCAAAGGTTTATACCCGGGAAGAAATTGAAGGTCTGGCTTTGTTCAATACCGAGGCTTCTCCAGGTGGTGGTGGAGGGGGAGGATGTTTTCTTTGCCATCCTACTGTAGACCTCGATGCTAATACCCCATCGGTGTTTACCGATTTTTCCTACGATAACCTTGGCATTCCATTTAACAAAAATGTTGCAGCATTGGCTGGTGAGCCTCAACCTATCGACTACGGTTTAGGTGCTCAGGTTGAATTATTGGCAAAATTTAGTCCTGCAAATGTGAAAAAGGTAGAGCGTCGTCAGTTCAGAGGAGCTGCTGATCCAAAGGTGTTTGTTGCCTTAGACGAGATGGGTAAATTTAAGGTGTCGTCGCTTAGAAATATTGCCAAAACAGCACCCTACGGCCATAATGGCTTCTTTCCGACCCTTTATGACATTGTCCATTTTTATAATACCCGGGATGCGGCGGGATTTGAGAAAGACTGGCCTCGCCCGGAGGTTGCCCGAAACGTAAACAATCAAGAACTTGGTGACTTAGGTCTTACGTTTGAAGAAGAGCAGAAAATAGTAGTGTTTTTAGAAACACTCACAGACGAATAAAATACCTTCTTAAAATTTTCCATGGTATCGGAATAATCTGGATACCATGGAAACTCGCATACTTCATTTAGCTTCTCGGCTTGGGTTAAGCCTTGAGGCTTTGTGCTTTTCAATCGATTTCTTAGTGAAATAAAAACAATCTGCAGGGTACTTTTTTTTTGTCAGGAGTCTGTCGGAATTTTCCGGATAATATAGTATATTGTTTGATAAAGAGAGAAAGAGTTTCTGGAAACCTTCGCTTGTCAAAAATCTGTGTTTATCCACAACTCCAAAAAAGGGAGACAACAATGAATATCGGCGGACTCTTGCCACACCATGCCCGTTATCGTCCTGACTATCCGGCCTTCGTCTGTGGTGAGGAACGCTTCACCTATAAGATGTTTAATGGTTATGTAAATAAACTGGCCAATGCGCTCCTGGCCAGCGGCCTGGTCAAAGGAGATAAATTTGCTACTGTATTGCCCAACTGCACGCAGCTTATGGCTGCCTACTGGGCGGCAGCAAAGACAGGTCTGGTCATTGTCCCGAGCAGTACCATGCTCAATGAAATCGGACTTTTTACCTTGTTGAAAAACTCCGATACCGCTCTGGTGCTGGCCGACGCGTCCTTTTTCGGTGTCCTGCAGACTATTCGGCAAAATTTACCGGCTATTGCCGATGATCGTTATATACTGGTGGGGCTTGAAGACCAGCTGCCAGGTTTTTGCAGTTACCTCGATTTTGTCAGCACGGCAAGCGAAGAGAACCCGCCGGCGGTGCACATCGACGATCATGATATGTTCAATATCATGTATTCCAGCGGGACGACAGGTGCCCCCAAAGGAATAGTCCATACCCATTATGTGCGGGCCATGTACTGCACCATTTTTGCCTCCTCCTGGCGAATGACGCCGGAGAGTGTGGCGATGCACGCCGGGGCCATTGTCTTTAACGGTGCTATGCTGGATCTGATGCCCTGGATGTTTCTGGGGGCAAAGTACATTCTGCATAAGAGTTTTAACGCTGAAGCGGTAATTGCCGACATCGAAAAAGAGAAGGTAACCCATGTTGTCATGGTCCCCGCCCAAATTATCGCCATCCTGAACAGTCCTGCTTTTGATCCGGAAAAACTGGCCTCTCTGGAAATGATTCACAACGTTGGTGCCCCTTTGCTGCTTGAATATAAACACCGCCTCAATGAATCGCTGCCTGGTCGTTTCTACGAGTTGTACGGGCTTACGGAAGGGTTTATGACAGTGCTGGATAAGCATGATGCCATAAGAAAAGTCGGATCTGTAGGTGTGCCCGCGCCGTTTATGGAACTGCGTATCCTGGATGTTGATGGAAAGGAGTGCGCCCCCGGAGAAATTGGCGAAATCTGCGGTACAAGCCCGGTGATGATGCCCGGTTACTACAAGCAGCCGGAATTAACCAGAAAAACCATCATTGATGGCTGGCTGCACACCGGGGATGTCGGCTATGTCGATGAAGACGGTTTTCTGTTTCTGATCGATCGCATGAAAGATCTGATTATTTCCGGAGGAGTGAACGTCTATCCCAAGGACATCGAAGAAGTTGTGGTGCGGCACCCGGAGGTTCGCGATGTGGCGGTAATCGGGGTGCCAGATGAAAAATGGGGGGAGGTTCCCATTGCGGCAGTGGTGCTGGTACCCGAGGCGAAGGTGACTCCGGCACAATTGATCGAGTGGACCAATAGTAAGGTGGATGCCAAATTTCAGCGGATTCGTGACGTTGTTATTATGGAAGCTTTTCCAACCAACGTCGCCGGCAAGATGCTGAAACGTACAATGCGGGAACAGTATAAAGAATTGTTGCGTCAGCGTAAATAAGGGCAGCGGGAAAAAATGGGTCCATAATG
The DNA here is from genome assembly GCA_038204235.1 of Desulfobulbales bacterium. GTDB lineage: Bacteria > Desulfobacterota > Desulfobulbia > Desulfobulbales > Desulfocapsaceae > Desulforhopalus_A. Next base: position 3,925 of record JBBRDD010000101.1, on the reverse strand, counting down.
CAGTAACAGGCCATGAAATAACAGAAGATGTTATGCATGGCCTGCTGCTTTTATAAACGTCACCTGGGAAGGCTGCGCAGTTTTATCTTCCAGCAGGCATCAATCTCTATAAAGTCTCGCTGAGATATTCGGTGAATCGTTTCCAGGATTTCTTGTCGGCATCTTCACGGTAGGATGGTGAACCGAACACGGTAAAGGCATGGGGGGCACCGCTATAGGTGATCATTTCATGCTCGACATGATTTTCTTCAAGTTCTTTTGCAAGGGCGGCAAACTGGTCCAAAGTGATGGCCGTATCGGCGCTGCCATGCAGTATGAGGAACTTACCCTTGGCGGCGGCATAATCCTGTCCCTCCGGGGTGACAAGGCCGCCGTGAAAGGTGACAAAGCCTTTAAGATCAGCGCCTGACCGGGCCATTTCCAGCACTGCAGCCCCGCCAAAACAGTAGCCGGCAGCTATTGCATTACCGGTATTAAGCCCCTGGGTTTTTGCCGCATCTAAAGCGCCATAGAGCAGTTTGCGCAGCTTTTTTCGGTTTTTATAGAGTTCGCCGGTATGTTGCTTCTTGTCTTCGAGCTTGGTCGGCCGTACTCCGGCGCCGAACAGGTCGGCGGCAAAGACGCTGTATCCCAGATCGGCAAGCATCTGCGCCCGTTTAACTTCGTAATCGGTGAGGCCGTCCCAGTCATGGACCAGAAGAATCATCGGTGCATCGGGTTTGGTCTTGATGAGATATCCTTCGTATGGCTGCCCGTCTACCGAATAGGTGATATTTTCCCCGGCCAGGCTGCTTGTGCAGAAGAAGGTAACAAATAACAATGAGAATAATAAACGCATCATAAATCTCCTTTTGCTGCTTCTCTCATTGAGAAAATTTGCGGAATAACGGGCATAAGGACAGATCTGCAAGTGCCCGCTGCATGTAGCATAGAAAAATATGTAATGATGGTCAGGAAATCAATGTTTGAACTATGGCCGGCTAAACTCTGGCTCTAAGTAATTGGTAGAACAGTTACGTTTTTTTACGGCGGTGTCGGCGTTCCCGATAATCCGGTTCGGTCTGTAGGGCTTCCACTTCAATCAGCATCTGCAGGTAGATGGTGTAGCGTGCAGCTTCGATCGCGCCTTGGTCAACAAGCTCAATAACCCTGCATTCCGGCTCTTCGCGATGCTTACAGTCTCTAAATCTGCAAGCCAGCATGCCGGCTTTTTCAAAACCGGGGAAATAGGTTGAGAGCTGCTCGGCCGAGATGTCCACCAGGCCGAAATCATTGAAACCGGGGGAATCGATCAACTCACCGCCATCACTGAGAAGATGAAGGGTGGAAACGGTGGTGGTGTTTCGTCCGCGTTTTTTGGTCTCGCTTATCTCACCGGTGGTCAGGTTGATTTTCGGCAGGAGAGCATTGAGAATGGAACTTTTGCCAACCCCTGTCGGCCCAACGAATACCCCTCTGTGCCCCTCGCTGAAGAAAGTGACGAGAGGTTCAAGACCCGTCCCGTCTTCGGCGCTCATGGTAAATATCTTTACTGATTCCTGATAAACTGATTCTATGGCCGCCTGATAATCAGCATAGCAGGGTAGATCCGATTTATTTACGATCAACACGGGGCGCAGCTGAGCGGCTCGGGCGGAAACGATAGCCCGATCAATAAATCCGGGAGGCGGCAAAGGTTCACAGGACACGACAATACACAACACGTCAAGGTTGGCACCGACAATGTGTCGCCCCCCCCGGGAATCCATGCGGGACAGCTCAGAAGAACGTTCGAGTCGGGTCAGCACTTCCTCTTTTATAACCACCTTGTCGCCGACCACGTGACCTGAGTTCCGTTTCACCCGGATCATACTGCGGGTGTTATCCTCGGCAAACAGGACATCGACCGCCACACCGTAGTGAGCTACGATAACCCCTTCTCTGTTGTCTGCCGGTACGTGCTTTTTTTTCAAGAGTTTCCTTTGCCTGCAATTATTGACGATTATTTTTCAGTGGCTATTTTAAAGCCGATGAATAATAGAATTGAGCCGGTACAGCTATCGAAGACCCGATTTACCCCGGGGTGCTGCAGCCACTTTCTGGCTTTGTTTACCGTGGCGGCCAGAACGCATTGATACAACATGGCGACGGAAAAATGGATGCCGGCCACCAGCAGAGACTGCAATAATGGCGGCTCGTCCGGATTAATAAACTGGGGCAGAAAAGCCATGTAGAAAATCACTGTTTTGGGGTTGAGTACATTAGAGAGAAAGCCTTCCCGGAGAGATCTTGCAAATCGAAAGCTGTCCTCTTTCGCTGCAACACTGCCGGCGAATATATTACTCCGCCCGCCGACCGCTCTTTTCCAGCTGCAAAATCCCAACCATATTAAATAGGCCGCCCCGGCAAATTTAAGAGCCATAAAAGCCCAGGCCGTATGCAGCAGAATGATCGATATGCCGAGCGCTGAAACGGTTGCGTGCACGAATAAGCCGCTGCAGATGCCCAGCGAACTCACTGCCCCGTCCAGCCAGCCGCCGCGGGCACTGTTTCTGATAATCAGCATGGTGTCCACACCCGGGGTCAGGGTCAACAGAGTCACAGCGATAAGGCAGGTGACAAATATTTGTGCATCCATGATTCCTCCGATTGTTCTTCGATCGAGTATTTAATCTCTGTAATATACAGTTTTTTGTTATATTCGTATGGAAATTTTGCTAGAGCAGTCATTTTTTCAAGAGCAACAGAGGACATAGTGCCAGGTGATGTCTATACTATTCTGTTATTAATTGTCGACAGAATATTAACCTTCAGCAAAGGAGCAGCTATGTTTCTGGATCTTTTACGTTCAAGAAGAAGTGTCAGACAATTTGCGAGCAAGCCGGTTGAAAGAGATAAGATCGATCTGCTTGTTGAGGCAATGCTTCGCTCGCCATCTTCGAGAAGCCTGAATCCATGGGAGTTTGTGGTCGTTCGCGATCCTCAGACCCTGAGTGATCTTGCCCAGGCCAAACCCCATGGTGCCTCGTTTATCAAAGATGCACCGCTGGCGATAGTGGTGTGCGGCGATGCTGATAAAAGTGATGTCTGGGTTGAGGATTGTTCGATTGCCGCCCTTATCGGGCATCTGACTGCAGCCGATCTCGGCCTGGGCAGCTGCTGGGTGCAGCTCCGGATGCGCGAGCATGATGGCCAGACCACATCGGACCAATATGTTAAAAAACTTTTGGGTCTCGCTGAAAATATAATGGTTGAGGCGGTTATTGCCATTGGCTATCCCAAAGAAGATAAGCCAGGCCATTCCCAATCGTCGTTGCTCTACGACAAGGTGAGCTATGAGCAGTATGGCCGGAAGGAATAAAAAACAGAATGTTGGCTAAGGGGATAATGCTCTATTTATTTGAAGAAGTATTGAGAGGTATGCAATGAGTTCGTATTTTAAGGATCAGGATCCTGAAGAAACCCAGGATTGGATCGACTCGATTAAAGGTGTGATACAACAGGAAGGTGGCGAAAAAGCGGACTATCTCCTCTGCCGTCTGACTGATCTTGCCAGAACTCTTGGCGTGTCTACTTCGCCCGGACTGCTGACGCCTTACTGCAATACCATCCTCCCGGAACATGAAGATGTGATGCCGGGGGACTCCTTGATCGCCAGAAATGTCGCGGCCTATGTCCGCTGGAATGCCATGGCCATGGTGGCAAAAGCCAATAAGGACGGCAAGGAATTGGGCGGTCATATTTCAACCTATGCCTCGGTCGCCATCATGTACGAGGTCGGCTTTAACTGGTTTTTTCATGGACCGGATGCTGCTCATGGCGCTGACATGATCTATTTTCAGGGCCACAGTTCACCCGGCGTGTATGCCCGCGCCTTTGTCGAAGGCAGACTTGATGAAGAACATCTGAAAAATTTCCGTCAGGAAGTTTCCGGCCATGGTCTCTC
>JBBRDD010000100.1:0-17074 GCA_038204235.1 Desulfobulbales bacterium | reverse complement strand
GAAAGGGGGCTTGCGCCAAAATATTCATGTATGGGAACAAGTAAAGTTGGCCATGGCGGGATAGTCGAGCAGCTGCCGCATCAGGGGCTTGCGGTAGCCGATATTAAAAAGAAAATTCTGGCGATGCGCGGCTAACGCACGACTCACTTGGGATTGTAGGGTTGCAACAAAAAAGAGGATGTTCAATATACTGAACATCCTCTTTAGTCAATCCGTGCAGAAATTAAATTTTCAGAATTGCTAGTTGATCACCTGCCGTATTACATCGTAGTCTGAATCTCTGGCCGGTTTAAAACCATCCAGCTCCATAGCCTGCATTACCCTATCCTCTTTGTTCAGTTTGAGAAGGGCCGTGCGCAGAGCTTCTTTTTGTTCTGTCGGTAAATTCCTGTTGACGGAGACTGCCCAGTTCGGCAGCCACGCAGTCTCGGTGATGATTTTAATTGTGCCCGGAGTGATGAACTCATCTGCTTGATGAAGGGCTGATTCTCGAATAAAACCAGCGTCAACTTCGCCGATACTGACGGCAATTATTACGTTTTCCTGTCGATTGGCAGTCGCCTCAACCAGCTGACAGTCCCGATTTACGTCAAGTCCCAATTTTTGAAAACTCAGTTTTTGAGATAAAAATCCGCCGGCTGAGGTTGCGCTGACGATCATGACTTTTTTGCCCTTCAGATCGGAAAAATTTGTGATACCGGAATCAGGTCTGGCTATGATGATTCCCCGGAACTTATCCTTGCCTTTGCCTTTCAGGGCTGTGGCAATAACTTCGTGGGTAGATGCAACATTTACATAAACTAAAGGATTTTCATAGCTTATCGCAAAGTTTCCTTTTCGGACCTGGTTCTCATAATCGGCGAAGTTTTCCGTTAGAATGAGCTCAATTTTATTGCCGGTCTCCAGGCTGAGATAATCCACCAGCGGGGAGGTCATCGCAGTGAGTTTTTCCGGAAAATATCGGGGTAGTATAGAGAATTTATAGTTTTCAGCACACACGGGGCGGATGCTGAGGCAGAGCAGGATCACTGCCCAAAAAAGTGATTTTTTCATTGTAGTATCGGGATAGGTTGTATTTGCTCATTAACAATGAGCTTGCGGGCTTCCTGGAGCTTTATTTAAGACCTGCGGCGATACGCACCGGGTCGTACTCATTATCTTGTGCAGGCCTTAACGCATTAACTTTTAAAGCCTTGAAGACTGGATCGCCTGGCTTGAGATCTCGGATGGCTTGAATTATCTTCGCCTTATCATCAACCGGCATATCTCTGCTGACTGACAGTGCCCAGTTAGGCAACCATTCGGTAGACTGCAAGATGCGAATTGCTCCCGGCGGAACGAACTCATCGACCTGATTCAGGGCTGATTCCCGAATAAAGCCGGCATCAACATCGCCTGTATAAACAGCGAGAATTACATTTTCCTGTTTATTTTCAGGGGCTTCTTCAACAGTGCATTCTTTGGAAAGATCAATATTGTGTTGCACGAGGGTCAATTTCTGGGAGAGGAAACCACCTGCGCTGGTGTAGCCGACAATGGCAATTTTCTTTCCCTTCAAATCTTCAATCGTCTGCAGTGAGCTGTCTGCCCGGGTGATAATTATACCGCGAAATTTATCGCCACCATCTCCTGTACCGCCATCTTCTCCTTTTACGGCCATGGCAATGACCTCATGCTGACCGGCTGCCATGACATAAATATAGGGATTTTCGAAACCGATATTTATGTTTCCCGAAGAAAGTTGCTTGGAATACTGACCAAAGCTCGCAGTCAGGGTAGGCTCGATTTGCATTCCTGTTTGTTTTGTCAGGTATTTTGCCAGGGGAATAATTCTCTTGTTAATTTCTTCCGTAGAATATCGAGGCAGCATGGAGAGCTTATATTCAGCCGCAAAGCTAAAATGACTGCAGATCAGGATATATAAAAGTATTGCTCCGACACATCGAATTTTTGCAGGTTTCATTATTATTCTGAATTTATTTTGCATAAAAGCAGCCTATTTATTAAGTCTGTTCATGATATATTTAACGGATTGATGCATACGGTCAAAAGCGGAACAGAGTTCGCGCATTTCCCGAGGTCCACTGGGTTGAACAGCAAGGTCCATCTCGCCCAGACTGATGCGGTTTACCACATCCGTCAAGCTTTCCATCGGTTTGGTAATTGACTGACTGGTTATGACAAAAATACCAAATCCAAAAAGTAGAACAGCAACAGTAAGTGAGAGCGTCAGAGGGGAAAAAACCGCCTTGCGAATTGCCTCATCAACTTCTGATACATAGATACCCACATGGACCTGGCCGCCGGTGTCTGGAATAGGAGTTACCTCATCAAAAATAGTCTGCCCTCCCATGGTGATCCTGGCGTTTTTTCTCTCCGCACCGGCAGCAAGTTTATTCTGATTAAGAACATCTACCGGAAAACCTTTTAATTTGATGATTTTCGCAAAGTCCTCGTCAAACCTGGATAAATCGCTGAAAAATCCACCAACTACGATACCCTTTTGATTGACAACAGCCGCATAGGCTACTCCCGGCAACTGGCTCGTCCGTTTGGCCTCCTTGTTTACCTGCAGATAATCGCGCAGCAGCAGCGGTTTTTGAATTCCGCCGCTAAAGGCACTGGTGATCGCCTGAGTTCTTAATTCTATCTGATTACCTATGATGTCGGGAATATAGCGTAAAGCAAGAAAGGTGAAAGTACCGGTTAGAACCACAAAACCTAAGGCCATCATCAGCAGAAGATAGGTTCTGACCGACAATCCTGTCTCCCGCCCTACGATTTTATTAGTGCCGGAAGTCGCCCCTTTGGGAGGAGAGGTCGAAGGTGAAGCTGAAGCAGATTTTATGGTCGCGCTCTTTCTTACACTGATTGTATGACCACATTGCAGACAGGCAAATTTTACTGCTGCGCCTTTAATACGTTTCTCGTCGATATTATGTGTTTTGTCACATTTTCCACAAATAACCTCCATAAACAAACTCCTATAAAATTTCTTTTCGATTTTTTAAATGGCCCCAAAATAAGCTTTTTCATAAAGCTTTTAATTCCACGTTCTTCCATAAAGTATAGGTTTTAAAATATTTGCATGTCAAATAATATTTATGATTTTAGGACAAGAGCCCGTACGTTCTTCCCAGGGAAAAAACGTGTTGATACAGTATTTTAAGCAGAAGATTGTTTTTTGTTAACTGCGATTATTTCAATCGAGGTGGCTTTGGAAGAGGGCAATTTTTTCACGGTCATTAATTTCATTTTTTATGAGTTCCAGTAACTCATTCAAGTTGTTGTGATCATGCCACTGGACGACTACGTCTGCAAAGATCATGTTGCCGACAGGTCCCATGACATAGTTGAGCACTGATTTTATCTTTTCCAGGTCATAGCTGACATCGGCGATGGCTGCTTGAATATTTTTATGTCTGGAAGTGGCTGCTCCGGATGTTTCGACCAGGATTTTTACGACACCATTCAGGTTAGCCGCAGGAAAAATGTGCGCCACCCCCCTTGAGTTGATGCTGGTTACGACGCTGTCAGTTTTTTCATCAACAATAACAATAATATTATTGCTTTGGATGTGTTTGTCAGCGAGTTGAGCGAGGAGGACATACCCATCACTGATGCGGGGAATTTTGAGAGCGGTGACAACTTGAGCATACGTTTGTTGTTTCAAAGCAGTTGCAGCTTCTTTGCGATTATCTACCAGAGTACAGTCGAATACATTGTGGTGCGCTGCAAGTAAATCCTTGAGTGTAGATGCTGAGTATGTATCTGATTTGACTATGAGAATTTTTCGAAGCATACTTTTGGTTCCTCTAAAGTCGAGCAGGTCGTTCCGCCTGTAACTGAGAGGCGTTACAACGCTTGCTCCATGGTTTTCGTTTCTTATTTAAAAATTATCTTTTTGCCCGCTAGCTTCAGTGCCCTGTTTCCTGCCTTTTTGTTCGGCGCGTTGGCTGGTCGACCGTGGTGAAAGCACCAGGTACTACCTTCCTTTCGGCGAGAACCGCTGGTGGCGTAACCATTTGATATCGAATAAAATCCCTCCTTGAAAGGCGATAGCTATCCATTGCAGTATGCTAAGTTTCGCACAATGAATCAAAATATGTCAAGAAATCATTTTCCTCGTAATATTTTTCATATTTATCGTATCCCTTGATAAATGTGCGCTGTAGACGTGAGAGATAAGACGGGTGGCACTCGGAAAAATTGCTGGAGCATTGTTTGGCAATAAGGCAGCAAATAAATATTTGCTGGTTGCGGAAGTGTGGGTCTAAAAAAGATATTTGAGGGATAAAAAAAATTTGCAATAGCCGCCCAATTTACGATAGCCTATAAATAATTTTCAATAATAACCATAAATAGATGGTGTGGTTGTGCAGGATCAGAATCGGCGACATGAGTGCAATGGAAATGTCCACCGAGGACAGTAATAATAATCATGGAGATGTGATGGACGATACGAATAAAGATCCAGAAGTATACGATAATATTGTTATTAAAGAGTCTGGTGAGTATGACGATATTGTTTTTACAAAGGTTGGAGGTGGGAAGATTCGCACCAAGCTTCTGTGGTCGTTCATGACCCTTATCGCCCTTACCCTTGTGGTAATCGCCATCACCGTCATTTCTCAGACCTATGCGCAAAAAACTATCAACGAATTAGTTAGGGTCCATGGTAAAATTGCCCGGTTGAGTCTGGAGACAGACAAGACCCTCAGGATAATGCAGGGGTATGAAAAAGATTTTCTGCTCAATCAGGAACGGCAAGGTATCCGTAAGGCGAAAGAGCTCTATCTCGAGCCCTTTGTCAAAGCAGGGGGGGAGGCGTATCAGATCCTCTATCAGATCCAGCAATTGGCTACTGCGACCCAGGATGCTGACGCGGTACAGCTGGCCATGGATTCCATCAGTGAATATCTCACGGCCTTTGTTGGAACGGTCGACATCCTCGAAAAGCGCGTGGATAAAGAATTTGGTGAGCTGGTAAAATTAAGACAGAGTCTGGATCTTCTTGGTGCCACCACAGCCACTGCCAATTCTCTTCCTGTCAATACTGCATTTTCCAGACTGAAAATCAGCCTGCAAGATTATTTAGCAGCGCCGAACAGAGAGAACCTGGTCAGGGTTAATGGGGAAAAAGCAGCATTGCAAAAGCTCGTCGATGTGTCGATTACTAACCCGGCAACGAAAGAACGATTGCAGGAGCTATCGGTGGATTTCGATAAATGGCTCGTCGAAGTAGCAAACACTGATACCGTAATTGCCGCCCGAATCAGTGGTTATCAGGAGGCTGCAAAGCGCGCCGAACCGGCAATTAAATCGGTTCTCGATTATGCGGTGGAAAATGAGGCTGCGGCGACGGCGGCTATGGAAAATTCTGCCTCTCTGGTTATGAAAGTTGTTCTGGTTGTCGGTATTGTTTCCATCCTGCTTGGTGTGTTCATTGCGGTCAGGCTATCCAGAGGATTAACCAGGCAGGTAAACCATATAACTGGATTGCTGGATGAAATCGGCATGGGCAATTATCAGGCTCGTGCCGAGGTGGTTAGTAACGATGAACTTGGTGTCATGGCAACAACCCTGAATGCAATGCTTGATAATATCACCGCCCTTATTCAGAGCCAGGAAGAAAGGGACAGCATCCAGGATTCAATCATGAGACTTCTTGAGGATATCAGTGCACTGTCTGATGGTGATTTTACCGCGCGGGCAGAGGTGACCGAGGATATGACAGGGGCGATTGCCGACTCCTTCAATGCTATGGCCGATCAGTTCACCGACATCATCAGTAAGGTCAAGGCAGCAACGGAATCGGTAGATATTACTTCCGAACAGGTTGCCAGCCAGACCATGGGGCTTGCCGAAAAGACCATTGAACAGGCGAAGGGGGTCGCTGCTGCAGTTGAGGCCATTGAAGAAATGGTCAAATCAATTCGGGAGGTCGCCAATAATGCCGTCCAGTCAGCTTCGGTTTCCAAAACGTCGAGACAGAATGCCCAGGAGGGCGCCCTGGCAGTTAGCGAAACCAGTACGGCGATGGTGGAGATTCGGGAACAGATTAACGAGACGGCGCGTTCAATTAAACGACTTGGTGAAAGTTCGCTGGAAATCGGTAATATCGTTCAGATTATCGATGATATCGCCGATCGGACCTCCATTCTCGCTCTGAATGCATCCATCCAGGCAGCCATGGCCGGTGACGCCGGGCATGGATTTGCCGTGGTCGCTGATGAGGTTCAGCGTCTCGCGGACAGTTCGAGTAACTCGACCAAGCAGATTGAGCTTCTGGTAAAGAGTATCCAGATGGAGATTAAAGATGTAACCAACCGAATAGATGAAAGTATCAGTACGGTCGTCCAGGGGACGAAACTGGCAGACGGGGCCCATAACAAATTGCAGGAGATTGAAAACGTTGCAAGCCAGCTGTCCGAACTCATTGAGGCGATTACCACAGCCACAACAAGCCAGGTTAAGATGTCGGAGTCGATTTCCAGAACAATGGAGGGTGTCGGGGAAGTCAGTCGGGAATCTTCGCTTTCCTCTCAGGATACGGCCACCTCAATGAGCCTTTTGATCAGAACAGCTCGAGATCTGCGGTCAGCGGTCGAAGTCTTCCAGATCGAAGAACAACAGCCAGCTTAATAACCGGAACAGCATTACTTTGTATCTGCTAAAAGAGGAAAAAGAATGAAGAAGATAAGCAGTATAATCTTTTTAAGCCTTGTCTTATCGGTTGTCGGGCAGCAAAATCTCCTGGCCGATAATGGAACTATCCGGATAGGAGTGATTCTTCCCTTGACCGGAATGTTTGAGCTTGTCGGTAACAACTCCAAAAATGCAGTGGAACTGGTAAAAAAAGATCTTGATTCTGCCGGGGGTATTGAAGTCAGTGGCAAAAAATATAAGATCGAAATTGTATACGGTGATAATGAATCCAATCCGACTAAGGCGTCGAGTCTGACGGTAAGCCAGATCAGCCGTGAGAACGTGCTCGGCATAGTTGGCGGACTGAGCAGTCAGCAGGCTATTCCTATGGGGCAAATGGCTCAGGCCTTCTCAACACCAATGATTTCCCCCTGGTCCACATCACCGGTCACTACCCTCGACCGTCCATATGTTTTTCGCAGCTGCTTTGTTTTTACTATTCAGGGTCCGGCGATCACTAAATTTGCCGCCAGTGAATTCAACGCTACCAAGGCAGCAGTGCTGTACGATGTCGTCAGTGCGTATCCTCGTGGAATGGCGAAAAATTTTAAAGAGGCTTTTGAGGCCGCCAACGGTGCCGGTTCGGTAGTTGCCTTTGAAGAATTTCGGACCGGCGATGTGGATTTCAGTAAACAACTCGAACACATTAAGAATTCCGGCGCCAATTTTCTCTTCACGCCACAGCATTATAATGAGGTTCCTCTGATAGTACGCCAGGCTAAGAAAATGGGATTGACCATGCCGATTATGGGGAGCAATTCCTGGGCCGGTGGAGATCTTATGGGCCAATGTGGTGCCGATTGTAATGGTTTGTTTTTTACCGCGAATTATGCTCCGGGAAATGCCACGGGGCTGAACAAGGAATTCGTCGATGCATATATGAAGGCCTACGCACACAATCCAGATGCGCCTGCGGCACTGACCTGGGACGCTCTTCGGGTTATGCTTGAGGCGATCAAAAAAACGGGAGGGTTGTCAGGCAATTTGGTGCGCGACCGCACGCTTGTCAAAGATGCCTTGAGCAATATCCGAGGCTTTGCCGGCGCAACAGGAACATTGAGCTTCAACGCCACCGGTAACCCCAATAAATGCGTTGTCGTTGTGAAAATCGATGAAAGCGGTGTGTTCACTTCCCATGATACTATCTGTCCATGATTTCAAGACATTTTTTATTTCTCTAGCCAGGGACCTGTTATGACCCCTTCGCAACTTTCTTCTACGGCGACACAGCGCAATACTGTCGAATACCTCAAATCTGTCCGCTTTCTTCAAGGAGATCTCGATGTTGAAGTGAAATGCCAGAGCAGGAGTGGCATGCTGCATGTCCGACAGGGGCAGGTCATTGGGGCCCAGTGTGGTAAATTGAAGGGCAACGGGGCATTGCTCACCCTGGCTGCAATTGGTACAGCCGATATTCACAGCGTGCAATCTGTCGGGCCGGTTGAGAAAAACGTGTCTGTGACAGTCACCCAGATTGAACGTTTTTTTGCCAGATTGCCAGGTCTTGCTCAGGCTGAGAGCCAATGTGATGAAGACCGAACTTTTGCTCATGCTCTCCAACTCTTTTTTCACTTCAGGCGAAAGGAAGCGGGGGCGAAACTGGTTGAGGTCTTGCGCAGCAACCGCTTCTATTATCCGGCATGGCTTTGGCATTCCCGGCTGATGACGCAAGAGAACACGATTAAAAAGGCGCTGAATGAGGCCAGACAGTGGGGCAATGCCGATCCGTCCGTACAAAGAGAAGCCAAGAAAATTGAAACACAGTTAACCGGTTCAGCTGAGACGGTGAAACGTTGCATTTTCTGCTGGTCATTGCTGCAGGCAGGAGAAGAACGGTGTTTATCCTGTGGGGGATTTCAGAGAATTTCAAAAATCAGCTCTGATCGGGAGCAGGCGAGCGGAGAACTGCAGGAAATTTTGCCGCTTTATGACGCTGAATTTAAGAAAAATCCTCAGAATGTGCGTATTGCCTATTGTCTCTGCCTGGGATTTTATTCTCTCGGCAACATCGATCGAGCGAGGGAACTTATTCGTAAAGCGCTGCAGATTTCTCCCCGGGAGCCTCTTTTCATCAGAACTTCTGTGTTACTGCAAACCGTGGCGCATCCATTTCGGCAGCCGGCTGCAGCAACGATGGCTGTACAGCAGCCGGCAATACCGCGAAAAGAACCGATTGTACCGACGGTATCAGTCGACGACAAGCCAAAATGCTCAGATAAGACCGTGCTGGTGGTTGAAGACAGTAAAACTGCCAGGAGGGTGATAACATCTGTACTTGATCGCAAAGGTTACCGTATTGTCGAAGCAGCAAGCGGCACCGAGGCCTTGCTGGCCATCGAGGGAATGGTTCCCGATCTCGTTCTTCTGGATGTAATGCTGCCGGACATGACCGGCTATGATATTCTGGCAGTAATGCGAAAAAACAGCAGATTCTCGGATGTTCCCGTGGTCATGCTCACCGGCAAAAGCGGTACTGCTGATCGACAGAAAGGAATGATCGGTGGCTCGAATGAGTATCTGACGAAACCATTTGAGCCGGCTAAACTTCTGGCTGTACTGGCCAGATATCTGGAATCATCGGGTCAGAATACGACAGGCCGGCCACCTCTACCAGCTCTTGAAAATCCTAGGACAGTGGCAGAACCTGCGGTCGTGAAACCGGCGGTATCGATGAGGTCGCCTGCGGCCCCCGCAGCGGCCATGGTGACGCCGACAGCCGCCGGACCGACAGCGGTACTGTCCCGGGAGAATGAACTGAAAAAAACAGTTCTGATTGTCGAAGACAGTCCCACCTCCAGAAAAGTAATTAATATGGTGTTGTCAAGAAAGGGGTATCTGGTACAGGAAGCGGTCAATGGTCAACAGGCGCTGAAAATGATTGGTGATGCACAGCCGCACTTGATTTTGCTGGATGCCATGTTACCCGACATGACCGGTTATGATATCCTGGCGCAGCTGCAGCAAGACCGGCGACTCAAGGAAATTCCTGTTGTTATGCTGACTGCAAAGGATAGTCCAATGGACCGTGAGAAAGGGATAAGAGCCGGTTCGTCGGCGTATCTGACCAAACCTTTCAATCCGGAGAAACTTCTTTCGGTTATCGGTAGTTATATATAACTACCTCGTAAAAAATTCTTCATTTGCAGAGTGAATTCATGTCAAGGATGTTTGCTTTACCAAATCTTATCGCAAATATTGATGAACAACTGGCCGAAGTGACGGACAGAGCCGCTGAAATAGCGCGGCAGGCTGCTGCAGATCGGGAAGAGGCGCGCCGCTATATACTGGTGGGCATCGGGACCCTCAATATGGCGATAGCTATTGATGATCTGTCGGAAGTCGGTCCTTTGCCGGCTGTTACCGTCCTGCCTAATCTTCCTGACTGGATTCAGGGGATAGTGAATATCCGGAGTGAAATCGTCTCCGTTATAGATTTTGGTGATTTTATCAGGTTTTCAGACAGCGAGTGCACAGGCAAGCGACTGGCCGTGCTCCGGCATAAAAAAAGAAAAATAGGCATTCGCCTGGATCGAATTGTCGGAACGGTTAACCGGGTCATGTCGGAGACAAAATCACTTGATATGATCGACAGACACGCTGTCGATACCTCGCTTTTTACTGCCGGTCTCCCGGTTGAGAAGATTTTCTACTATATTCTCAACGTCCCGATGCTGCTGACTTCGCAACGGCTGGTTGATTATAACAACAGGGGGTGAAAAAATGAGTGAAAATGGTGCAGCAATGAACAGCAATAGAGAGGATCCGCAATAATGGCAAAGTTTTCCACTGCCGAACTCGTTGAGCTCTTTTATCAGGAAGTCGAATCCTACATTCCAGAGATCGCGCAATGTCTTGGAGTGCTTGCATCGGATAACAGCGATATAGACGCCATAGAAAAAATGCACCGGCTCTTTCATAACATCAAAGGAGCCGCATCGCAGGTACAATTGTCTGACATGAGCCAGGGGGCCAGAGTGGTCGAATCAGCTCTTGATGAATTCATTGAAGGCGGGCAGCCGATTTCTGATAGCTTGTTGACAGCTCTGGATCAAACTTTTGAGCTGCTTAAAGAATCCTGCAGCAACGAAAATCATCACGATGTGCCGCAAAATTTTCATGAGCAGGTTGCCGTATTATTCACAAAAATCGATGCTGAGCAGAGAGCGGACAGCCGGCAAAACGGCCATGCTTCTGCTCTGCTGGAGAAATATCTGCCTGACGTTCGCGCCATCTTTCCGTTATTGCAGGAACTTGTCGACTGCCTGGTAGGAGATGACGACAATAAAAAGTACAACCTCTTGGTCTATGGCAAACTCGCTCGTGCGGTATCGATCCTGGCGGCCACGGTTCAGGCGGCAGGAATGCGGCAACAGAGCAGTCTCCTGCAGGAGTTTCAACTGCTTTTGCAAAAATTACATTCCGGCGTTATTGGACACCAACCTGAACTGTCGGGATTGATCCTTGATTTTCTGCAGTTTCTCGAAATCAGCTTCAGCCACGAGAACCCTGAAAACAATACATGTGTACACAGAGTAAAAGAGCAGCTGCAAAGATTCAAGGCGCTGCTGACCGTACTTGGCCAAGAGGAGGAGGTGCGGTCTGTCGCCAGAGCAACTGACCCATTGGCAGCCCTTGATCTGGAAACGTCCGATTTCTTCGATGATCCGGCTCCGGGCGATCAAGCCGATTTTCTGGATGAGTTTGACGCTTCTGATTTTGTTGTGAAAGAGATGGCCGAAATCGAGGAATGTGGCAGTCTTGCGGATCCTGCCCTGGTCGCCGAATCCTCTGCCCCGGTCCTTGACTTCTCTGTGTCGATCGCGGAATCGTTGGCACCGGTCGCAGAACCGTCTGCATCTATTGCGGCAGAAGCAATGGAATCGATTGACGAAGAACAGCTGCTTCTGATGGAAATCTTCAGAGAAGAGTGCGACGAGCATCTTATCGTCATCAGTCAGTCGTTGAACTTTCTCGAAAATCAGGTCAAGCAGCCAATTTCCCTGACACCTGAACTGCTGGCCTCCGTCAGTGCCATGCGGCGGGCGGTACACACCTTAAAGGGTGCGGCGTCTATGACCGGGCTAAGCTTGCTTGCTCGAGGAGCGCACGTCCTGGAGGATATGCTCGATTGGCTGCATGACGAGGCAGGCACGATACACCCACGGGAAGTACAGATTATCGCTACCGGTATTGATGTTATCGAACTGCTGGCCCAATCGCCTCAGGCCCAGGAGTCGGCTCGGCTTGAAAGCCTGGTCGATACAATCAACCAGTATCTGCTTTCCTGCTCCACGGCACAGGCGGATGAGGACAGTGCACCTGCGCAGCTGAGTCCGCAGCTGGCAAGAGAAACCGCGAAGACCGTAATAAGTGAGCCGGTACCTGAGATCCGGCCTGTGTCTCCTGCGGTGATGCACCCGGTGCAACCTGCAGAACCTGTGAAGGCAGAAAATGGCGCCTCTTTGCCCGGTGACTCTGGAACTCTGCGGGTCAGAATTGAAGATCTTGATGAGCTGGTGAGTATTGAAGGGGAGCTGGTTGTTGCTCGTGGCGCCATGGAGAAAATGCTGGAGAAGTTTACTCAGACCCTTGTGGAACTGGAAAATGTTAAAGATACGCTGCGCAGAAAATCCCAGGAACTGGAGTCGGGCTTTGAAGTGCAGTCGCTGTACGGCTTTAGTCCTGTCACCGCTCATGGTGGAGGCAATGGGCCTCTAAACAGTGAACTGGCCGATTTTGATCCCATTGAGCTGGATCGTTACTCACAGTTGAACCTGATAATCAGATCCCTCAACGAAGTCGCCGTCGACGTAAATTCCATCCACGCAACCCTCAGTTCCCTGGCGGGCGATATCGGTGGTCAGGCCGGCAAGCAGCAGCTGACCATGCGGCTGATGCAGGATAAGCTCATGCGCATCCGGATGACACCGCTGTCATCAATTTCGCGGGTTCTCTTTCGGACCGTCAGGGATGCGTCGACAAAACTGGGCAAAAAGGTGGCGCTCACCGTGACCGGAGAAGATGTGTACATGGATAGGTTCGTCTGGGCTGGAATAACCGATCCGCTCATGCATATTCTGCGCAATGCAGTTGATCATGGCATCGAATCGCCTGAGCTCCGCGCAGTTGCCGGCAAGCCGGAAACAGCAGCCATCTCGGTACATGCCGAACAGCGAAGCAGGCATGTTGTCCTGCGTATAGCCGATGACGGGGGCGGCATTGATTATACCCTTATCCGGGATAAACTTGCTCGCGAAGGTCAGATAGACAAGCCGGAAAACTTAAGCGAAAAAGAATTGCTCGAATACCTCTTTCACCCAAGTTTTACCACCAGGCAGGAAATTACCACACTTTCCGGGCGTGGGGTGGGGCTTGATGTCGTCAAAAGAAATATCCAGGATCTGCGCGGCTCCGTCCAGATACACAATAATCCGGGACAGGGGGTCGTTTTTGACATACAGATTCCTTTTTCCCTTTCCGTCAATCGTGCGGTAGTCGTATCGGTTGCCGGAAAAGAGTATGCCGTTCCCCTGCAGGATATCCTCCAGGTGAAACACTTCTCCCCGGCAGAAATTGACGAAACAGAAGGATTGTCCGTTCCCTTTGGTGATGGATATGTCCCGGCAATAAATCTTGGTTTCCACTTGCAGCTGGAACAAAAAATGGACACCCTGGCAGCAGCGCCCGAGGGTTTGCTGGCGATTTTGTTTATGAAGGGAGAACAACTTTATGCGGTAACCATCGATTCGGTCGTCGAACAACGGGAGATAATAGTTAAAAATCTCGGTAGTCATCTGACCCATGTTCGTGGCATAAGTGGGGTGACACTTACCGGGAGCGGAGGGTTAATTCCAATTCTCAATCTGCATGAGATCGTGGATGTTCCGATCGATTATGCAGTAACGAGCCATGTACCTTTGCTTCAGGATGAGCCGACTGCACCGATCAAGGTACTGATCGTCGATGACTCCATTAGTGTGCGGCACAGTGTGGCTCGACTGGTGGAGAGTCGATCCTGGCAGCAACAACAGGCGGTGGACGGCCTGGACGCCCTGGCCAAACTGGAGAATTTTTTGCCCGACGTGATTATCCTCGATATCGAAATGCCCAGAATGAATGGCTATGAGTTCAAATCAAATATTAATAATCAACAGGAATATAAAGACATTCCCGTTGTAATGCTGACCTCCCGGGCATCGGAAAAACACCAGAAAAAGGCCAGGGAACTTGGGATCGACCACTATCTCACCAAGCCGTACCAGGAGGAAACCTTTGTACAGCTGCTGGAAGATATCTGCTACGGCTCCTCGTCCGTAAGGTACTAAAGTCCGTAAGGAAAATATTTCTAATTTTCCGCTACCAGGTCTTATCCCGCCAAGGAGCATTGCGGGATAAGTTCCTTCACGAAATATTTTTCTTGTATAAAAGACAAGGAAAATATTTCTAAGTCACTAACATTGCATGACACTATGAAAAGACAGCTTGAAATAGCCACCATAAAAGCAAACAGCACCAATTTCCATGGATGGGATATTTTCTGGATTTTGAGTAAAAATCAACTCGAACTTCTTTTTAAAGAAGTGGATATTTTTTCCTCGTCACCTTCCGGCGTCACCGCGAAATATCAGGATGCCCTGCTGCCGGTGATTAACCTGGAAAACTATTATGGCCTGGAGGTGAATGATAGGAGTACCCTGCCTAAATATCTTGTTGTCAGGTCTGTCAATGAAAAGAAGGAGCTGGTTAAGCTCATCGTCGAGATACCACAAAAATATAACCTGCAAAAGCTCACGACAGGCATAGAGACTTTGCAGTCTCCGATGATGTCCAAAAACGGCGAAAATGTGCTGGGGCTATATACCCTTGCCCCCGGTCAACTCGGTGTTGTGCCGGATTTTGCCCGGATTAGCCAATCTCTGCAGTTATAAGTGATTAGAAATCATTGCCGCCGGAGTTATCGCCGGCATTCAGTGAAAAAATTAACAGGAACTTTATCGTTCATTAAAAGAAATCTTCTGTCCCTGTCATTAAAATGGGGTAACGCCCAGAAAAGATAATGAAAAAACATTAAATATATGGCATGAGGAAGGTTTTGACAATATCTCCACAAGAAAGGAAAACAGTATGGAAGCTAAATTAATTATGATCGTAGAGGATAGTCAGACAGACATGCGCATCGCCGAGTCTATCTGTCTCGATAATGGCTATAAAACTGTAGCTGTAACGGAAGGTGATAAAGTTTTATCCATCGCGCAGGAGAAGAAGCCGGATTTAATTCTGCTTGATGTTATTCTTCCCAACAAGAACGGTTTTCAGGTGTGTCGCCAATTGAAATCCGACGCCGAAACCAAAGGAATCAACATCATCATCGTCAGCAGCAAGGATCAGGCCAGCGATAAATTCTGGGGAAAGAAGCAGGGAGCTGACGATTATATCACTAAACCGTATACCGAGGGTGAGCTCCTGGCGGCCATAGAAAAGAATATATGACAGGATCGTTTCTGGCAAAAAGAGGCTGAATAAGTATGCCGCAACAAAATCGTCTGGTGAAACCAGGCAGAACAGAAAGAATTGTCCTGAGTGAGACAGGGGAGCAGCTGGTCGTTCCTGAGGACTGGGCTCTGCTTGCACCGGGCGACGGTCCTCTTACCAAAATGGTCAAAGCCAAAGGGCCGACCTGGCTGGTTCAGATAAAGGTTAGAAACAGATTTATTTCCAAGGGGATATGGGCAAAAAAAGAACATATCCTCGCCGCCAAAGATGAATTGGAGGCAAAGCGATCAGCCCCTGGATATGCCAAAAAACGGTTGCAGGACCAGGCCGGACGGGAAAAAAAACACCAGGGATATGTACAGGAATTTAATACCGAAGTCCTCGATTTTCTAGCTTTTCACAGCCGGTATGCGACGCTTGCGACACGACTGGCCAGACTCGTCACCGAGTTTGCGACCCCGGTTGGCAGCGGCACCGTGGCGCGTACCGAGCGCATCCCTGTCGCAGATCGTGCGCGCAGCGCAGTCATTGCCTGGATGCGCCATCAGACCACCAATTATGATCGTATGGCCATCGCCCGGGTCAAGGGCACAAGGCGACAGGTCCGTAGAGAGCTGGCGGGGCGCTCTCTCGACCTGTTGCAGCTCTATCGCGATGGTCGCGATATCCCCCCATCCTGCCCCCTGCAAAGGGCCCTGGACAGAATTTCGTAAAAAGTCAAATTTGAGATGGTTACGTAAAAAGCTTTATATTCGAGGCGTGTGAATTTTACTATTATTTCGGCGTACTAAGGTACGTCGTAATGATAGTAAAATTCGCAACAACGAAGAAGGTGAAGAGTTTTTACGTAACCATCATGCTTTTAATTTGCCCGCATCCGGTTAGCAAACTCCTCCGGGGTGAACGAATACACCTGGGTCCCGTTGCATTCAACCGCAAAAGAGGCGCAGACGCTGCCCTGAACGGCACTGGTTTCCAGGTCACTGCCGCTGATCAATCCACAGAGCAGTCCGCCGCGGAAGGCATCGCCAGCACCTGTCGGGTCGACCACTCTGGCTGCTTTAAAAGAGGGAATTGATATTTTGCCGGACCGCCTGTAGAGTTCTGAACCGGCCTCACCCAGAGTAATAATAGTTGCATCGGCCAGGGCCAGCAGTTCATTTTTCGTCAAGCCGGTTTTATCCAGAATGAGATTGAATTCGTAATCGTTGACGATGAGGAGCATGCAGCCGGTAATGACATCGATTAAATCCTGGGCCTGCAGCACGGGAAGAGCCTGGCCGGGATCAAAAATATAGCCAATGCCTTTCTGCTTACAAAGTTTTGGGTAGTTGATCATATCGTCAAGATTTCCGGGGGAGACCAGCACCAGGGTCTCTTTCGGGGTGAGGCTGTTGAAGTCGAGTTTGGAGGAATATTTCATTGCTCCGGGGTTAAAACCGGTGATCTGATTGTTGCTTTTATCGGTAGTTATATACGCTCCGGCGGTCAGCTCCTGGGGGATAACGGTAATTTCTGCTCTGGAAATCGAATGTTTGTCCAGCCACTCGAAATATTTATGATGGTCGCTGCCGATGGTGGCGGTAATAGTTGAATCTTTACCCATCAGTTTGAGGGCATAAGCAATATTACCGGCAGTACCGCCATAGTTCTCCGTTACCCCGTCTACCTGGAAGCAAACGTTGAGGCTGTGGATTTTGTCCGGCAGGATATGGTCGGAGAAACTCTCGGGGAAATTCATGATTCGATCATAGGCGAGTGAGCCGGAAATAAATATGTTCTTCATTGTCTAACCTTTATGTTGGTGTTGGTAAGTTGATTCTGTTCATTTTGGGGGTGTGGTTGGCCAGCAGGACAGCCCCGAGGACAAGCG